>CANJPN010000346.1 GCA_947475855.1 Bradyrhizobiaceae bacterium | reverse complement strand
GCGGGGAAGAAATTTTTTTGGCGCCCCGCGGCGTTGCTCTCCGGTCGGCCTACGGCCTCCCTACGCGCAACGCCGCGGGGCCCCTTGCCTCCCCCGCCTCGTACACCACGTCCTGGGACGCGCCCGTGATGGGGTGGATCGGGCGCTATTATCTGCCGTTCCTGCCATATCTCATGATCCCCGCGATGCTGCTGCTCGATCGTCGGCTTGCCGCCGCGTCTGGTCTCAAGCCGATCTTTGTTCGCATCGGGATTACGTTTGCGGCTGTCGTTGCCGCGGCAGTGGTGACGTGGCCCGTGCAGCGCGCGTTGGAAGCCGCCTATATGAAAGCAATTCTGCCGGAGCGGATCGCGACGCCATCTTTGCCGACGATTGCCAATGCCGATACGAAACCGCCGAAGCGCATCTGGTTCGACGTGATCGGCCAAGTGGCCGACGAGATCGTCGCGCCGCTGCCGAGAGACGCGGTGATCGCGGCGTCGGAGGTCGGTTATCTCGGGGTGGCCGCCAGGGGCAAAGTGCTGATCGATCTCGTGGGGCTGAACGATACGACCATCGGACGAAAGGGTTTCTCGATGGACTATCTGCTGGCGCGCAATCCGGATCTGATCTGGATGCCGTCAGACGATTACACGGGGCTTATCGCGTCGATCTATTCCGACCCTCGGTTGTTCCAGCGGTACATGGTTGTGCGCAACGCGTTCAACTACGGCATCGCGATCAGGCGTGATGGGCCCTATGCGGCGCGTATCGAGGCGGCAGCGCGACGGTCGTGGGCGGTGCTTTATCCCGAGCACCGGTTCGATGATTATGTGGTGAGGAAGTGAAATTGGTTAGTCCGCGATAGTTTATCGTGTTTTGCCAAATTCGTCGTCACTCCGACGAAGGCCGGAGCCCAGATCACGTTCGTTTCGAGAGTGTCCGAATTTCGTTGGTGGATCTTCCAATTCCAGGTGGACTGGGTCCCGGCCTACGCCGGGAAGACGGCTGTTTTGTGCAGTCTCGTGAGTTGGTGTCAGACCTTCCGGGTCTGACACCAGAACCAACGATGCGGCTTGCCGCGTCTCAACGCACGGTCGGTTTCATGTGTCAGACCCTGAGGGTCTGACACCATTTTTTCAGCGCTGGCGCGAGACGATGGTGTCGACCAGGGCGGGTTTGCCTGACTTGACGACCTCGATGGCGCGGAGAAGCGCGCCTCGGACGTCCTTGGGGTTCTCGACCGGGCCTTCGCCCCAGACGCCCATCGAGCGGGCGAGAGCACCGAAGTCGGGCTCGGGACCGAAGAGGTCCATGCCGATATGCGCCTTCTTCTCGTCGGTGCCGCGAACGCGCGCCATGCGGATCTGGTGCTCCCAGTCGTTGTAGTAGGCGCGGTTGTTGTACATCACGATGAGCATCGGGATCTCGTACTTCGCCGCCACCCACAGCGCGCCGGCGTCGAACATCAGGTCGCCATCGGGCTGGATGTCGACGACGAGCTTGCCGCTGCCCTTGTGGGCGAGAGCGACGCCCAGCGAGATGCCGATCTGGGTAGAGGTGCCGAGTTCGTAGCCGGGCGTGCGGTATGCCTTGTCGAAGTCCCACTGCTTGCGCACCTGGTTCTTCAGGTTGTTGGCGGTCAGCACCCAATCGTGATCCTTGATCACGTCGTAGATCTCGTGGCTGAGGCGCGGCACGGTGATCGGCGTCGAGTCCCAATCCTCGCGCGCCTCCTTCTGCCATCTTTCCCAGGTCTTCTTGGTGCGCTCTCCGATCGCCTTCTTGCGCTTCTCGATCTTGGTCTCGAGCTTCGGATTCTTGGCAATGCCTTCCTTCAGAATCTTGGTCAGCTCGGGGATTGCGACTTGTGTGTCGCCGATCGCGCGCACGGAGCAGGGCTGCATGCGGCAGTAGTCCATCGCCCACTTGGAAATGCCGATCTCGGCAAAGCCGATCTCGACGAAATCGCACTCCGGTGGCGGTAGCGGCTGGAGCTGGCGCAGTGCGTTGTTCAGGTCGTGGGTCGACTTCTCGTAGTCCTTCATGTCGAGGCCGACGATGAGATCGCGGTCCTTGAAGATC
Organism: Bradyrhizobiaceae bacterium; assembly: GCA_947475855.1. GTDB lineage: Bacteria > Pseudomonadota > Alphaproteobacteria > Rhizobiales > Hyphomicrobiaceae > CAMDPA01. Next base: position 4,621 of record CANJPN010000346.1, on the reverse strand, counting down.
GACTTGTCGAGGCTGACGCTGAGCGGATGCTTGTTGGGGAAGTTGAGTGCGTTGGCGATGTCCCAGACCGGGGAGCCGATCGTTTCGGCGAGTTCCACCATGCTCTCGAAGCCGCCTTCGCGACGGCCCACGTACTCTGCCATCAGCAGCGGGTTTTCCGACTTCAGGAGCTTGTTGGCGATCTCGTTGAGTGCTGTCGGGTCCGGCATCATCGGGGCAGGAACGCGCGCGGCGTTGACCGGCGGCATCGCGACTTCTTCGGTGAGCGGGCTCTCCTGGAGGGCCGCGTCGTAGCACATGTAGATCGGGCCCTTGGGCTCGGTCATCATGATCGAATAGGCGCGCTGGAAGCTCTCGGGAACGCCGTGCACGGAGGTCGGCTGGTAGTCCCACTTGGTGTAGTCGCGGACGGCATTGCCCTGCACGAGTGCGGTGTGCGTCCAGTCGATGTGCGGACGGCGCTTGGCCTCGTCCATCGGACCGGTAGCGCCCATGATGAAGATCGGCACGCGGTCGATGAAGGCGTAGTAGATCGCGAGATTGCAATGCAGGAGCCCGACGAGATTGTGCACGATCGCGATCATCGGCTTGCCGGTCGCCTTGGCATAGCCGTGGGCGATCTGGACTGCGATCTCCTCGTGATTGCAGACCATCATCGCCGGTTCGTTGTTGCCGTAGTTGACGAGGCTGTCGTGCAAGCCGCGGAACGATGCGCCGGGGTTCAACGCGATGTGGGGGAAGTCGTACTGCTTGATGAGGTCGACGATCACGTCGGACTGCCAGCCCCGATAGTTCTTGTTGACCTTCTTGGAGGCTGTCGTGCTGGGTCCCTTGGACGTCGGCTTCTTCATGCCCTGTCTCCTGAGTTTGGTTTGGTCTAGTCGCTGAAGGCTTCGTAACAGACTGGCCGATTGAGGGCCACCCGATCAGCAGCGCTCAAAGTGGGCCGGGCGATTGGTTAATTTCGCTGCTGTGCCGATCTGGTGCGATCGTCATTGCGGCTTGATCCCGGCGGCCTTGACGATAGGCCACCAGCGCTCGATCTCTTCCTTCAGCAGCGTTTCGAGCGCGAGTGGGGTCTGCTGCTCGCGCGGCGGGATTTCCTGGCCGAGGCCCGCGAGTTTCGCCCTGACGTCAGGCTCCGCGAGGGCATTGACGGCGGCTGAGTTCAATTTGTCGATGACATCCTTGGGTGTGCCCTTCGGGGCAAAGAGCGCGTTCCATGTCGAAACGTTGAAACCAGGCAAGCCTGCTTCTTCGGCGGTGGGAATGGTTGGCGCGGCGGCAAGCCGGCGTGGGGCCGAGACGGCGAAGGCCTTCACCGATCCAGCTCCAGCTTGCGGAATGGCAGTCGTGGGATCGGCAAGCACAAGGTCGATCTGACCGGCGACTAGATCCTGAACCGCCGGGGCACTGCCGCGATAGGCAACGAACTGCGCGGAGACACCTGCGAGTTTCAAGAAAAAGACGGAAGCAATGTGCGGCGGGCTGCCGACGCCTGCGGTGCCGATGGACGTCTTGTCGCCGTTCGATTTCAGCCAGGCGATAAGGCCTTTGAGGTCATCGGCCGGAATGCTCTTGCGCGCGAGCACGATCTGCGGAGCCTGGGCCAGGAGTGCAATCGGCGCGAAGTCGGACGCAAGATCGTAGTTCAACGCATAGATCGCGCCGTTGACGACATGCGCGCTCCAGTTGCCCACGTTTATCGTGTAGCCGTCGGGTGCCGATCTGGCGAGCCGGCCGAGGCCCGTGCTGCCTGCCGCGCCCGCCACATTTTCGAGTACGATGGGCTGGCCGAGTTCCATTCTCATGCGATCGGCGACGACGCGGCCGATGGTGTCGGTCGGGCCACCTGGTGCGTAAGGCACGATCATCGTTATCGGCCGAGCGGGGTAGGCCGGCGCCTGTGCAAAGCAGGCATATGGAAGCAGGGCCAAGAGGCCGGCAAGGGACTGAATCAGACGGCTGCGCGGCGGCATCATAGCAACCTCTTCGAACATCGCACCAGTCGAGCGGGCAGACGCACCCGATCAAAGTGCCGGAACGGTGCTTCGGCCGCAAGCGGTTAGGCTTCATGGAGTTGAAGGATGTCGACGGGTTCAGCCCATGTTTGTCGGAGAGCGCGTTCAATCTCGCTCGACGGCTTTCCTCGAGCTGCTCCGTTTGGTCTTCGACGATGTCGATCAAGTCGATGTTACCGAAGTAACTGACGCACGGCCCTTGCATCGACAAAATCTACGCCTATCTCGCAGGTGCGAAGAGGGCCGATCATGCATTCGGAAATGAAGATCGTCCGGCTTGGTGACGAGATCGCGCTTCTCTCCCATAATGGGGGACGGTCGTTCTTCGTGCTGCTGGCGCTCGAAATAACTCTGCTAAGCATTCTTCTCTGGCAGCTTTCCACTGTCGTGAGCGGAATAGCGGCGCTCACGTTGCCGGTTCTTGCGAGCGTCGGACTCGTGGTTTGGACGGCTGTCCAGATCAAGCCGGATTACCGGCTCACGTTGAATCTTGCAGCGCGCGAAGGTCGGATCGTTCGCATTGCGCCTTTGACCGGCGCTTCCGTGGCGGCCAGCTTTACATTGGACGAGCTCGAGTGGATGTCGTTGCTTCAGACGGCGGTGCCGCAAGCTGGCAACAAAGGTAACAGCGAATATGTCGTTGCCATCGAGTTGCGGGGAGGGCAGCGGCACGTGTTCACGACCGGTGGACCAATGCTTGCCTATCGGCAAAATGTTTCAAGATTCAGCGAAGCTGCTGGCATCGGCACGCGCGTTGTCCGGCTTCCTGCCGCGTAGCGGTCCCTGCGTCCAGATCGTTGCAGGTTCAGGGCCGAGCTCGAAAGTGGAAGGCTTCGATCCGGTGGCTACTTGATCATATCAGCGACGCGCTTGGCGATAGCGGGATCTACAGCATAGCCCTTAGCGACGAGGGCCTGCAGCTCCTCGCCTGACACCGGGGTTATCTCGATCTGCCCCTTGTCGGCTTCGGCGAGGAATTCCTTGTCAGTCATCGTAGCCATGAACGCCTTGCGCAGGGCCGCGACGCGATCCGCCGGCACGCCAGGTGGAGCCATGAACGGGCGACCCATGGTCTGGCGGGCGAACACAAGGGTCATCATCGCGCGTTCCTGATCGGTCTTCGCGAGGTCCATGATCAGCGGGACGTCGGGCAGATCAGGGTGCTTGTGCATTGCCAATTGCACGAGAACATTGATCGTTTTGTCCTTGTACCATTGCATACGGGTGCTCACGACAGACGACCAGCTCCATGCGCAGCGGCCCTTCACCTCTCCCCTCTCCAGCGCCATCGAGATGTCGTTGCCACCGGGATAGCCAGGGATCAGCTTCATCTTGGTGCCGAGGATGGCGTTCATCACCTTGGGGAACTGGTCGGTGTCGGCGGTCGGGCCGGTTCCGCCGACAACGAGTTCCTTGGTCAGCATATCATTGAACGTGGCGACGCCGCTGTCTTTCCACGACACGCAGACGCTGACTTCGTCGTTGGCGCTTCCAATCCAATTGAACTTGTTGCCGTCGTATTGCGCGGCGGTGACGCCGAGAAGCGGGTCGAACGCGGCGCCGCGCGCTACGATTGCCAGTGCGGTTCCATCCTTGGGGGCAGCCGCGTAGAGCCAGTTGGCCGCCCTGAGGCTGCCTGCGCCGGGCGTGTTTTTCGGCACGATCTGAGGATTTCCGGGAATGTGCTTGCCCATGTGGCGTGCGAGGATGCGGCCGTAGACGTCGTAGCCGCCGCCGGAAGTGTAGCCAATGTGCAGCTCGATGGATTTGCCTTTGTAGAAGTCGGAGACGGCATCGGCACGGGCACCGGAGGGAGCGGCAAGGCACAGCGCCAGGGCCAGTCCGGCTCTGATGCCATGGGCGTTCGAGATGCTCGTCATCAGGCTGCCTCCTGTGCCGCTGCCTGGGCAAACCAGTTCGAGACTGCGGCGGTGCGTTCTCATCAGCCGCGTGTTAGCAGCGGGGGGAACGAGTCACAATAGTTCGGCCAACCTAGAGCGTCATCCGACGAGACGGAATCGCTTTCGCGATTCGCTGGTTGGATAAAGATGCTCTAGATTCCATGGACTAGAGCAGTTTCATCCGATCGTTCGATCGCCACCGGCGATCGCGTATGATCGGATACTGCACTAGGGGTTTCCTCCTGCGTCGCGAGGAGGCTATCGTGCCTGGCAATCGTGATACCAAATGAAATACCAGCCGAGGTCCATGATGAGTAATCCGGGCGAACCCGTTCATCCGCAGTCTATCGCCGACATGGAAGCCCGAGTTGCGGCCATGAGCGCGCTGGTCAAAAGTCTCGTGACAACACTGATGCTGCGCGGGCTGCTCAATCGCGCTGAAATCGCGCCTCTGATCGCGGATGCGGAAGCATTGATGGCGACAGGAGGTGCTGCGGGCAAGGCCGAACTCAATTCCCTCCGAGCCGATCTTCCTACTTATTTGCGTGCGGCAATGGGGCCGGAGCCCGATCAAGACGACCACGACCACTGAGCATTGTCGGCCCAGTTTCAAGCCTGCAAGGCCACCCCACAATCAAAGGACAAACGCAGTGAACATCACCCTCTACTATGCGCCGACGGCATGCTCTCTGGTGCCCT
>CANJPN010000345.1 GCA_947475855.1 Bradyrhizobiaceae bacterium | reverse complement strand
TCGGGGTTGGCGAGGTTCTCCGGCGTCGTTTCGATGCCGAATTCTTTCGCGACGGCGACGGCGGAATCGTCGACGCGGGTGTATTTTCCCGTTGCGTCCGTGGCGATGCAGCGACCACCGACAGCAAAGGCGGCGACGGCGAGCACCACACCCTTGTCGATCAGGGCGAGCTTGGTCGTGCCGCCGCCGATGTCGATGTGAAGTACGCAGGCGTCGCGTTCCTTGGAGAGCTGGACCGCACCTGATCCGTGGGCCGCTAGCAGACATTCGAGTTTGTGGCCGGCGGTGGCGCAGACGAACTTGCCGGCTTCCTCTGCGAACAACTCGTCGATAGCGCGGGCGTTCTTGCGCTTGATCGCCTCGCCGGTGAGGATCACGGCGCCGCTGTCGACATCCGATTTCGCCAGCCCGGCTTTGGCATAGGCGTCGGCGATAAAGCGGCCGAGGGCTGCTGAATCTATGGTGTCGTCGCGCAGGAAGGGTGTCAGCATAACGTCCGAGCGCCAGATCACCTGACGTTCGATCACGACGAAGCGGCTCGATAGCCCTTGCGTCTGGCGTTGCAGAACGACCTTTGCGAACAAGAGATGAGAGGTGGACGAGCCTATGTCGATACCGACGGTCTTCAGCTCCACGGTCTCCTGCGCCCAGATGTAGCGCGCAATCTCGGCCTTCTCCTCTTCTGTGAGTGCGCCGTGCTCGTGATCGAATTCCATGTCGTGCATCTCGTCTTGTTCCGAAGGATCTGGTGTCGCGAATTAGGCTACTTGCGGGCCGATGAAATTTCGCCGGCTTCGGCGACGAGGCGCGCCAGCTCGCGGGTAGAGGGGATGCGATGGTCCTGACGTGCCTGTTCGGCTTCATCGAGTGCGAGGTTCTCGATCATCACCAGCAATGTGCGGCGCGTCGTTGCTATATCTTCCTGTGATATACCGGCAAGCGCGACCTCGTTGACTTGCTCGGCGAGCGGAACCAGCTTGGGGCGAAGTGCGCGGCCCTTCGGCGTCAGGAAGACGTAGACTTTCTTGCGGCTGTCGGGGAGCTGCCTGCGCTTGACGAGCCCGAGCTTTTCCATCGCCTTCAGTGCGGCGTAGGTGGTCGGCTCCTGCAGGCCGGCGCGCTCGGACAGTTCGCGCTGCGTGAGGCCGTCGGTCTCCCAGAGGATGCGCAGGAACGACCAGTGCCCGAACGAGACGGAATGCATTGCCTGGCGCATCTGCAGGGCACGCATCAGGCCGCGCATCGCGTCTTTAACGAGGTGCGCGAGGCGGTCGTTCGGAACGGCTTCGCGCCAATGCCTGAGGATGGCGAGCGTGCCTTCGTCGGCTGCTTCGATCGGTGCTGCGGGTTCCGGGACGCCGCCGTCATGTTTTTGCTTGGGGCTCATGCAGCGGACCCTTCGAGAGGGATCTGATGGTTGAGGGAGACCTCGCGGCCATCGTTATGGGAAGCCAGCATCGCGAGGCAGACCTCCATGGTCGCCAGGCCCCATTCGCCATTGTGGATCACGGGCGCGCCGTGAACGATAGCTTCGTAGAGTTCATCCACCACCTCGTCGCGGTAGATCTGCGGGGAGGCAACTTCTTCGAAGCTCCGCGCGGTATCGCCGTAGACGTGGACGCCCTTTGCGGTCGGACGCAAGTCGCCGCCGGTGCACGAGGCGACGACGAGACCGAAGTGCTGGTGGAAGCGCTGGGTGCTGGCGCTGGCGGCGTTCTGTGGTCCCGCGTAACCTTCGCCACCGTAGTTGACCCGGCTTTTCAGGCGCTCTTCTTCTTCGATCGAGACCGCTGCGGACAGCGCCCTGCGCGTTGCGCCGTAGCGGCCCGGATCTTTCGACAGGCCGCCCTCGGTGACCCAGTCAACCAGCTCATCGCCATCGAAGTGTGCGTAGCCGCTGTAGGTGAGCGAGGCAGTGGCGCCACCTTCGAAGGTCAGGAGGGCCTGGTAAGCGCCTTCGGTCGGGCGAGCGGGGTCCCATGCGCCGACATTGGCGCGCACGCTGCGGACGAGGCCGCCGCCGAGGAGGCGCGCGACATCCACTTGATGCGGTGCTTGATTGTAGATGACACCACCCCCCTGTGAAGTATCGAGCTCTTCGCGGCGGCGAGGTCGATAGAGGAAGTCGGTGAAGTAGGCGGACGTGATCATGCGCAGTTCGCCGACTGCGCCTGATGCGATGATGTCGCGTGCGCGCCGGATGGGCAGATCGAAGCTATGGCTGTGGCCGACGACCATGACGACACCGGCTTCTTTCGCCGCTGCATTCATGGCGCGGCAATCCTCGAGCGTGAGCGCCATCGGCTTTTCGACGAGGATGTGCTTGCGGTTGGCCGCTGCGGCTTCGACGTTGCCTCGGTGCAGGGCATGCGGGGTCGAAATGTAGACAGCCTCGACGGCGGGGTCGGTGCACATCTCCTCGACGGTGGCGTAGGCTTTTGCCTTGAAGTCGGCGCGGAAGCGGTCGCGTGCTTCGGGACGCGGGTCGGCGCCGGCGACGATTTCGAGCTTCTCACTTGCGAGAGCGGGCAGCATGATGCTGAAGGCGCGGCCAAGGCCCGCGATGCCGATCCTCAGTCGTCTTGGTGCCACGTTGGCTTCCTCAGATGTCGATGACGAGATCGCCGGTCGCGGCGCGCGACACGCATACCATGATGTGGTTGGATTTTTCCTGCTCGGTGAGTACGAGGTCGCGGTGGTCGACATCGCCGGACACGAGCCGGGTCTTGCAGGAGCCGCAGCTACCGCTTTCGCAGGACGACGGTACGGTGCGGCCGCTTGCGCGGAGGGCTTCGAGGATGCTGGTGTCGGCGGCGACTTCGACCTCTTTGCCAGTCGACTTGATCGTGACTTTGAACGGCTTGTTGTCGACTGCGTTCTTCTCGGGCTCTTGAAAGGCCTCGAAATGGACGGCGGCGGACGACCAGTGTCCGGTCATGTCGCGGACGGCCATCATCAGGCCGCGCGGTCCGCAGCAATATACATGGCCGCGTGGCTTTTCGAGCACCGGCCAGAGATCGAGGGCTTTGTCGGGGTTGCCGTCATCGTGATGGATCGTGACGTTGCCGCGAAACTGGGGCCGGTTCAGCTCGGCGTGAAACGCTGTCGTCTCGCGCGAGCGCGTGAGGTAGTAGAGCTTGAAGCGCCCGCCTGTCGCCTTCAGATGTCGTGCCATTGAAAGAATTGGCGTGATGCCGATCCCGCCTGCGATGAGGGTGTAGCCGGCTGGGCTGGCGGCCAACGGGAAATCGTTTCGCGGTTGGGACGTGAGCAGGGTGTCGCCGGCTGCGAGGGCGTCGAACATCGATCTGGAGCCGCCCCTGCCACCTGCCTCGCGTTTTACCGCGATCTGGTAATAGTCGCGTTCGGCTGGATCGTTGCAGAGCGAGTACTTGCGGATCTCGCCGCATGGGGTCTTCACCGAGATATGTGCGCCAGGGGTGAACTCGTTCAATTCATTGGCTGTGGGGGGGCGCAGCTCAAATAGTTTGATGTCCTCTGCCGCCAGTTCGGCCCGCGCGACCAAGAGCGGCGTCATCGCGATTTTGGCGGTGTCGGCAGGCATAGGTTGAAGGCTCCTCGGGTCTCGCCTTGTCTTGTTACCACAGCAGAGCCGCAGATGCTTAGCGCTCTAACCATTTACTGGCTTTGCATAGGCAGGGCAAGCTAGGGTAGGCCGGGAGAAGCTGAGCTAGGTGCTCTTGGGAATATCCGTGAGCTGAAGTTTCGGTGCTTGGTTGTCCTGGCATCGAATTCGACGGGCGCAGTTCGTCTATCGCGCTTCGCGAAACGGCTGGGTGATCAGGCGGTCGATACGGAGTTCGGAAGCGTCTCGCAGAATTGGCAAACCGATCGTCATGCTGTCGTGGCCGGCTCCAGGTTGGTCGCGATACGTGCCGAACAGCCGATCCCACCAGGGCATGCAGAAACCGAAATTGGAATGCGTTTCGGCCGGCACCACGGAATGGTGGACGCGATGCATGTCCGGGGTGACGACAGCGAAGCGCAAGATGCGATCGACGAGCAACGGTAGTTTCGTGTTGGAGTGGCTGAACAGCGCGGTGGCGTTCAGCAAAACCTCGAACAACAACACGGCAAGAGCAGGTGCGCCGAGGGCTGCGATCACTGCGAACTTGATCGCCATCGACAAGATCATCTCGACGGGGTGAAAGCGGATGCCTGTCGTGGCATCGATCTCGAGGTCGGCGTGATGCATCCGATGCAGCCGCCAGAGCAGCGGCACGTGATGGAAGACGACGTGCTGGGTATAAATCGCGAGATCGAGAGCGGTGACGGCCAAGGGCACGGCACTCCACGCCGGGAGTGCTGCGAGATTGAGCAGGCCGATACTACGGTGCTCACACCACATGGCGAAGGCGACTGCGGTCATGGGGAAAATCAGCTTGATGAGCGCTGCGGATATGAGGACGAGGCTGAGGTTCGCCGGCCATCGGCTGGCGCGGCCGTGCGCACTGGGACGGCGCGGGGCGAGCGCTTCTGCGAGCGCCATGGTTGCCAGAACCCCGGCAAAGGCGGCCATCCGGATGATCGGCTCGTTCGCGATCCAATCGAAGCTCATGTGGTGACGCCTCGTGCGGTGCAGGCTCAAGCGCCAAAGCGGTAGGTATCCATGGCGAGCACCCCGTACTCGTAGCTCGAATGCATGCGGTGGACGGGTTCTTCTTCGCCGACAGCGCCCATGGCGACGAACAAGGGCAGCAGGTGATCGTCGTAGGGGTGGTTTGCTTGGGCTGACGGTGCGATGTCAATCGCATCGAGAACGGCTTCGCGGTCGCCGGATACGAGCTTGTCATGCATCCAATCGGTGAAGGCGGTGACCCATTCCGGCGGTTTGCCGGCGATGGCGTCGCGCTGGATCGCGCGGAGGTTATGGGTCATCGAGCCCGAAGCGACGATCAGCACGCCCTCGTCTCGCAGGGGGGCCAGCGCATGGCCGAGCAGGTAATGGTGGCGAGCATCAGCCAAGGGTTGCATCGACACTTGCGCGATGGGGATGTCGGCCTTCGGGTACATGATTTGGAGCGGCACCCAGACCCCGTGGTCGTAGCCGCGCTGTGGATCCTCGGTGACGGGAATGCCGGCCACTTCCAACAGTTGGGCGGCGCGGCGCGAGACGTCTGGTGCGCCTGGGGCCGGGTATTTCATCTCATAGAGCGGGCGAGAGAAGCCGCCGAAGTCGTAGATCATCGGGGGGTGAGGCGCGGTGGCGACCGCTGGCGCTCGGGTGGTGTAGTGAGCCGACACGATCAGAATTGCCTGGGGATGAGGCAGTTCGGCGGCAATACCCGAAAGGAAGCGGTAGGCGGGAGTTTGCGGCGTCAGGGCCAGGTTGGGCGAGCCATGGGAGACATAGAGCGTGGGCATGCGCGGCATGAGGTGGGCCCTGGTTCTAGAAGTCGACGTTAGTGCCTTACGCAACTCGAGCGTGGAAACGGATGAAGCGGCGGAGGGAGCCAAGCAGCGGGATTTGCGGCAGTGGTGCGCCGTACGATAGTCCGCGATATAGTATCGTCGATGATCTGCAGCAATCTTCGCACCTAAGTCAAAGCGATCACATGTCCGTGCCAACGCATTACCCTTGCGTCAACTACAATGCTCCGAGCCGTCGGGACCTCCTTGGAGGGATGGCTGCCTTGTCGGCGGTCGCGGCGGTTGCCGGGCGAGGGGCGGCTCAGCCAGCCGGCAGCCGCACCGGGCTTGCTTACGTCAGCGCGGAGAAATCCAACGCGGTTTTTGTTGTCGATCCGCTGAAGATGCAGATCATAAAGACGATCAAAACGTCGCGGCGGCCGCGCGACATGCATTTTTTGGCCGACCGCACACGGCTCTACGTGGCCTGCGGGGATGCCGACATGATCGACGTGATCGATACGGCGAAGGCCGAGGTCGTCTCGCGCATCAAGACGGGAAAGAGCCCGGAGCTGTTCGCCATCGATGAGGCGCGGCGGCGCATCTACGTCGCAAACGAGGACGACGCCGAGCTTGGGATTTTCGATCTCGACAAGGGGTGGCGGCTAGGCGCGATCAAGACCGGCGGCGAGCCGGAAGGGGTCATTCTCGCAGACGAGGGGCGGACGATCTATGTCACGTCCGAAGTCGCCAACCTCGTGCACGTGATCGATGCGGACAAGGGCGCGATCGTGAAAGACATCGTGGTCGGGAACAGGCCGCGGCGTTTCGCGCTCGCAAACGGGGCAAAGGAGCTGTGGGTCACCTGCGAGCTGTCGGGAGAAGTGACGGTCATAGACCGGGAGAAGATGGCGGTGTCAGCCCGCATCGCTTTCCTGCCGCCCGGGATGCAGCGGAGTGACGTGACGCCGGTCGGGATGGCGGTGTCGCCGGATGGAAAGAAAGCCTACGTCGGGTTGGGCCAGGCGGCACACGTCGCGGAGGTGGATGTCGCGACGCGGCAAGTGACGGGATACGTTCTCGTCGGAAAGCGGCCATGGGGTGTTGCCGTTTCTCGCGACGGGCGACGGTTGTGGGTTGCAAACGGTCTGAGCGACGATGTGACGGTGATGGAGCTGCCGAGCCGGAGGCCGCTCACTTCAATTCCGGCGGGGCGTACGCCTTGGGGCATCGTGATCGATGATTGAATCCCTAACGGCCATCCTGATCTTTGCCTGCGTGCCGACATTCGGGTGGTCGGATGTCGTTCCGGCTGCGCGGTGTCGTGGATGGCCCGCCT
>CANJPN010000344.1 GCA_947475855.1 Bradyrhizobiaceae bacterium | reverse complement strand
TCGCGCCGCTACATGAGCCTGGAAACGATGGCCGGCTTCTGCGATGATGCCACCGTCAGGCCGCCGGCAATCCCGGCCGCCTGACAATCCGAGCCGCGGCGCTCCGGATCATGCCTGTGGGCTTACACCACGTGTTGGGGCACTACCGTTAACGAGCGGTTCATATCGATGCCACCAGCGGTTGATCCCGCCCCTGCGAACGTCTATTCTTTGTCGAGTTGTACGCGACGCGCGCGCCACAAGGGGTTGGGTGGTGCGCGAACCTGCTCCAAATCGAGCCGCCACGTCGAAGTGCAAGTCCAGCCCCGACCGTCGCGCATGTGCGCACAGGAAATCTGGTGTGGAAGAGCCTATGGCCGTTTCGTCAGCTGCTGCAGACCGAAAGCCGCGCCTCAAAGCTATTCGTGGCGGCAAGGGCACGCCTGCGTCTGCGAGTGTCGCTTCGGCGCTGCGAACGCTCGAAATCGAGAGCGACGGCATGCGCGCCCTGGTCGATGCCATTGCCGGACCGCTGGCGGAACCGTTCTCGGCCGCCGTGGACGCATTGAAGAACGCACGTGGCCGCGTCATCGTCACCGGCATCGGCAAATCGGGCCACGTCGGCCAGAAGCTGGCCGCGACTTTCGCATCCACCGGCACGCCGGCCTTTTTCGTTCACCCGAGCGAAGCGAGCCACGGCGATCTCGGGATGATCACGCGGGATGACGTGATCCTAGCTCTTTCATGGTCGGGCGAAACGGTCGAGCTGAAGAACATCCTTACATTCTCGCGCCGATTCGCAGTTCCGCTCATCGCGATCACCTCGCGGCGCGAGTCGGCCCTCGGTCGCTCGGCGGATGTCGTGCTGGAGCTGCCGCGCATCAAGGAGGCGTGCCCTCACGGTCTCGCCCCGACGACTTCGACGACGATCCAACTTGCTATTGGAGACGCACTGGCGATCGCACTTCTCGAAGTAAAGGGGTTCACTGCGCACGATTTCAAGGACTTCCATCCTGGCGGGTCGCTAGGCTCGCAGTTGAAATTCGTATCGGACGTGATGCACCCCGCCGATCGCCTGCCACTTGCCGACGAATCCACGCTCATGTCCGACGCAATCGTCATCATGACGCAGCGCTCGTTGGGTTGTCTCGGCGTTCTGGATCAAAAGGGCCGTCTCGTCGGAATTATCACGGACGGGGACTTACGCCGGCACATGGGCCGCAATTTGATGGCGACGCGCGTCGGCGACATCATGACCAAGAAGCCCAAGACGATAAAACCCGGCGTGATGGCTTCGGCAGCGCTCGAAATGCTCAACTCGTCACGGATCACGGCCCTGTTTGTCGTCGACAAGGGCAAACCTGTCGGCATCATCCACGTGCACGACCTGCTTCGGACGGGCGTCGTTTGAACGGCCGCTGAATTAGGGACGAACTGATCGCCTCACCCCGTGGCGACGACACGCGGGGTCTTTCGCGGCTCGGCATCCGCCTCGCCGACAACACCCGGATCATCCGGCGCGCGCGGCGCGATGAACATGCCCGGCTCCAATGCTTTCCTGACGGGCGGCTGTGAGCCCGCAGCCTTCTCTGAAGCAACAGCCGACGCAGGCTTCACTTCGACGACCTTTGCATCTGTCGCGGTACTGCCGGTATCCCTGCGGGAAGCGAGCTGAGCACCGCTGACCACTTCCACACTGCTCGTGCGATCGACGCCGTCTATGCGAGGTGCAACAGCGGGCCTCACGCGCTCTTCGCCATCTACGCGAACCGCGCGCGGCAACTGAGCGTCGGCGCGGCTCGACACTGTCGAGGCAACGACATCCTCCGCGTTACGAGATGGCCCCGAAGCAGCACGCTTGGCCGAAGCCTCCATCCCCGTCTTGGCAGCCTCGGGAACAGGCGCGCCGAGCTTCACCAACTCGTCGAGCTTTGCCGCCAGAAAATCTGTATCCGCCGCGTCGAGCGCATCGGCCGGCACTCGCCATTGGAACGCATCGAACGCCCCTGTGACCGGCGACACAGGCGCCCACTTATCGGACACGGCGCCGTCGGCTACCCAGGCAGGATCACGCGGCGCATGCACTGCGCGCGCCAGCCACTCGCGAACACGGCCCTTGTCCGCGCCGTCCTCACCCTCGATTCGTGCCATCAGCATGCAGACGCGCTGCGTCAGACGAGGCGCATCGAGCGCTTCGAGCACGCCACGGGCGAGTGGCCAATCCTTCGCCTCGATCGCTGCAGTCGCAATGGCCAGCGGCGTCTCGATCGAATGCGGGTTGAGCTGCGCAAGCTTCTTCACGCGGACCAGGCGATCTGAAGGGCTGTCGCCGATCCGCGCATGTGCGTAGACGAGCGCCAGCTCCGGATGCGGGCTATGCCGCCATGCCCGTTCGATGATCTTCGCCGCCCGCTTCGTGTGACCGCGCGCGGCAAGCATGCGACCGGCAAGGACAGCCGCCGGCACCAGATCGTGTGCGAGGTGATGCGCATCCACGGCCAAGCTCATCGCACGATTCGGATCGCTCTCTTCGAGAGCTTGGGCCCTCGCGGTCATCAAGACGGCGCGACGGCGATCGATCCCCGGCTTCTCGTGATGCTGGTGCTTCTTCGCCAGCGTTAGCGTCTGTAAGGCCCCGGCCCAGTCCTTTTCCTTGCACTGCAAATCGAACAGCGCCTCGACGGCCCAGGGTAGGCGCGGGTTGAGCTCCACCGAACGCTCTGCGAACTGCCGCGCTGCCTCGCGCTCTCCTTCGCGCTCCGCCTCGATGAACAGACCACGCAACCCCAGTTGCTCCGTTTCCGGCTGCCCCAACATCGCTTCGAACATCCGCCGCGCTGTCGCACGGTCGCCCGAAAGTTGAGCCGCCTGCGCACGCAACAGATGGGTCAGAGGCTCGTTCGGCAGGGCCTTGCGCGCTTGCACGGCGAACCGCGTCGCCGTGTCCCGGTCGCCGGCACCCAAGGCGATAATTCCCCCGGAAAGCGCTTCGATTCCGCGCATCTGCCGCCGTCGGTTGAAGAACATGCCGATCGACGCGGGGCTCCGCCACAACGCCGCTATGATCGACCACGTCAGAATCGCCAGACCGATCACGAAGGCCAGCATCACGACCGCACGAAACACGCTTGTCTCGATCTCGTGCCCCTGCCAGTTGATCAGCAAGCTGCCCGGCCTGTCCGCGAGCCACGAAAGCCCACTGGCAGCGACCGCAATACCGATCAGGAATACGATAAGACGCACCATCGCCCGTCAGCCTTTCTTGCCAGCTTGCCCCTGCGCGCCGAGCGACGCCTTCAGCTCTTGCTCGACAGCCGAGATCGCACGCTCTACTGCCGCGCGCCCCTCCACTTTCTCGAGCCATGCTTTTGCCGGCGCACGTGCCTGCGCCGACAATTTGCCTGCTTCTGCGGCGACTTCGGCAAGCCGCCCCGCCTTGAGGCTCTGCTCCATCCGCGCCACGGTGCTATCGACGCCCTTGTCGTCGGCCCCCGGCTCGACTTTTCGGATTCGCACCACTGACTTGGCCGAAGCGATCAGTTTGTCCGTCCAATGCGCGTCAGCCGGTTGGCTGTCCGCATCGATGATCGCAAACGCAACCGCCTTGAACTCGCGCTCCAGTTCGCCAAGCGACGGAACTCCCCGCTCGCGGTAGCGCTCCAGCACCGAGAGATCGATCTTCGGCCCGGCGACGCGGCGCACTTCGGTCAGCTCGGAGGTAAACCCGACGCCGCGCTCGATCGTCCGCTTGAGATTGCCCAATTCCAGCGCCGTCACGATCCTCTCGACGTTCTGACGCCGGTCGTCCTCGTTGCGCACAACGCCTTGCACATTCTGCTCAAGCACCGACAGCTTGGATGTCAGCGGCGAAATCGCCGTCGAAACGTCCGCCGCGCGCGCCACGTTCTGCATCTCACGGCCGATCTCGGCCTTGAGCGCCGTCGTCTCTTCGCGCAGGCCCTGAACGCCCGTCTCGATACGATCGTTCTGCGCCTTCAATCCATCGACGCGCTGCATGATCTGCGCAGCATCGTTCTTGACGCTCGCCAATTCGCGATCGAGCCGCTGCGTTCCAGCCCGCGCGGCCTGCGCCGCATCTGAGGACTGCGAAAGACGGCTATCCACCTCCTGCGTCACGGCCTTACGCAGTTGCGTGATCTGGGTCGCCATTCCCGATTCGAGATCGGTGAGCTTGCCCGCGATCGCTGCGAGCTGCGGAATGCGTCCCCGCGATGGATCGTTCAGCGCCGCAGCGGCGAGGGTCGAAAGAGTTTCTTCGAGCTTCGCCAGTTTCTCCGCATCAGCGCCACCGGCAGGCGACGCCTCGAGCTTTTCACCTAGCGATTTCGTTTCCACTGCCAGTTGTTCTTGCCGCGCTTCGATCGACTTTGCCGCGCGCTCGTAGTCCGCAAGCCGCTGCTCCGCAGTCGCCAGCCGCTGAACGAGTTCCGGGGCGGGCTGTCGCGACGTCGCAATCTCCAGCGACTTCAACCGGGCGTCTACCGCTTGCGATCGAGCGGCTTGATCGGCCCCGCCGGTCCCGGCCTTCGGCAGAAGCGCCTCCGCGCCCAGCAACGCAAGAAGACCGCCGGCAAGACCTGCTACGAGATGGGTCGCAGCACCCCGCAACCCACCGCTCTCGGCAGTTGGCCTCATGGCTGGCTGAGCCTTGTGGTCGCCACCACCAGTAGCATCGCCCGAGGCCGCCGCACTTTTGGCCGCGTTTGCCGAACCAGCCGCAGCCTTACCAGCAGCTGGCGCCGAACCTGTTGCCGAACCCTGCTGAACCTTCGCGTTCACAGCCGCGGCATCGGCCGGCTTTGTGGCGGTCGCAGAGGAAGTTCCGACCTTCGCCGATGCCGCGCTTGACGTCGCACCCGCGCCGGGTGCTGCGGCCGCCTGCGCAGCCGCTGCCGCAACCGTCGCAGCGGGCTTCGCTGCCTGAGTGGGGTCCTTGATGTCGACCTCGGTCGGCTTCAGATCGATGAGCGCCGACGGCCTCTGCTGGGCGTCGGATCCCGGCTTGGCGCCGCCCTTGCCTGAACTGTCGTTGTTGCTCGCCATGGAACTCGCATTCTCCAGAACAACGGTATTCGCTGGCGCTCGGCGCGACCAGCGCGACGACGAGCCAATATAGAGTGATTTAGACGTCCACTATGACGGCCTCGCCTACGCTTCCATTATGGCAAATTCGACACACCTCTAGCAACTAACGTGAGTAGAGCTTTTAGGTTGGGTTGACTTGGCACGGAACTTGGCAGCTCGCCAAGAATGTCTAGCACCTTCGCTATTTCAGCCGACAGGCAATAGTGCATCGTCCGATGGAGCTTTCCGCTGAGCCCACATCCCAGGATCAGACGCGCGTAGGTCCGCCCGGTCTGTGCCGAAAGCAGCAGAACACCGTCCACTTCGCTTGCCTGGAACCGGGCGGCGATCGGCGCGCTGAGCCGCTCTGCTGTCATGACCGAATAGACGACCGGCTCCTGCACGTGAAATCCAAGATGCCTCAGCTCCTCGCCGATATCGACCGACTTGCGCTCACCCGCCAGATAAATGAGTGAGCCCGCGTTGACGTCGGCATTGTCGGCAATGAACCCAACCAGCGCGCGCGCGTCTCGCGGTCCCTGCAGTACTTGCTGGAACCCCAGCGCCTGCGCCGTGCCGGCCGTTCCCGGCCCTACCGTGTAGATCGGCAGACTGACCGCCGTCGACAGCAACGGGCTCTGAGCCAGCGCCCTGACCCCGTTACGGCTGGTCGCAATCAACGCCTGCGCCTCCAGAAAATCGACCTCCTGCGGATCGAGCTCATGAAACACTGGCCTCAATAGCGGCTCGACGAAGACCTCGTGGCCCATCGCGATGAGCTGAGCCTTCATCACACTCGCATCCGGCTCCGGCCGCGTGACGAGCAGCCTCACGACACGAGCCGCCGCAGGAATTCAGGCCCCGCCATCCGCAATAATTCCTCGGCGCACTCGAGCCCGATAGCCTGCGCGTCTTTCGCATTCCCGTGCTTACTGGCGCTGTATGCCTTAGAACCGTCAGGCAACAGCACTTGCCCCGTCAATCCGAGCCGCCCGTTGGCCACCAAGGCATGCCCGGCTATCGGCGTCCGGCACGAGCCATCGAGCCGCCCGAGAAACGCCCGCTCGGCCTCCAGACAGATCGCAGTCGGCCCATGATCGAGCTTCGCAACCAGCTCGCGTGTCGTTGTGTCTTCCGCTCGGATCTCGATCGCAATCGCGGCCTGAGCGACTGCCGGCAGCATCTCCTCGACCGGCACCATGCGCGTGATCCGCTCCGCCTGGCCCAGCCGCTTGAGGCCTGCGACTGCGAGAAACGTGGCGTCCGCTACACCCGCTTCGAGCTTCGCAAGGCGCGTCTGCACGTTCCCGCGAAATCCGACGACCTGCAAATCGGGCCGAATCCGTTTGATTTGCGCCTGCCTTCGCAGCGACGACGTGCCGACCACCGCCCCTGACGGCAGATCGGCGAGACTACCGAACTTCAGGCTGATGAACGCGTCCCGCACGTCCTCGCGATCCAGCACGGCACCGATCGCTAGTCCGTCTGGTAGCTTCGTCGACATGTCCTTCGCCGAGTGCACCGCGAGATCGATCGTGCGCGCCGTGAGCGCGTCTTCGATCTCCTTCGTGAACAGACCCTTCCCGCCAACCTCCGACAGCGGCCGGTCGAGAATTTGATCGCCTGCCGTCTTGATGATGCAGAT
>CANJPN010000343.1 GCA_947475855.1 Bradyrhizobiaceae bacterium | reverse complement strand
GGCCCGACAAGTTCGCCATGCATATGATTCCTGGGCGGCACGGGGCGGTGATGCTTCGCAAGTATAAGGAGCGCAAACAGCCGATGCCGGTCGCACTGGCGATTGGGGTCGATCCAGCTCTTTGGCTTGCCAGCAACTCGGAAGTGCCGTCGGGAACATCGGAATACGACTACGCTGGCGGCCTAAAGGGCGAGCCGTTGGAAACAATGCGCGGACCACTAACCGGCCTGCCAATTCCTGCGCGCGCTGAAATCGTGATCGAGGGGATGTGCGACCCGGAGGAGCTTGCGCCGGAAGGACCTTTCGGCGAGTGGGCGGGCTACTATGCCAACCACGGTTTGGATCCGGTGGACGAGCCCGTTGTGCGCGTCACCGGCGTTTTGCATCGCAATCAGCCGATCATGACCTGCGCACATCCAGCCAAACCTCCTAACGACTCATCCTATGCCGATTCCTCATTTCGATCGGCCACGATGTGGGACGAGATGGAGCGTGCCGGCGTTGCCGGGATTCGAGGCGTGTGGTGCCACGAGGTCGGCGGAGCAAGGCTATTCAACGTCATCAGCATCAAGCAGCAATTCGCCGGGCATTCCAGGCAGGCTGGAATGATCGCATCCCAATGCCGAACTGGTCTTTACATCGGCCGCTACACGATCGTCCTCGACGAAGATATCGATCCTTCGAAC
Organism: Bradyrhizobiaceae bacterium; assembly: GCA_947475855.1. Classification (GTDB taxonomy): domain Bacteria; phylum Pseudomonadota; class Alphaproteobacteria; order Rhizobiales; family Hyphomicrobiaceae; genus CAMDPA01. The sequence goes on along the minus strand of CANJPN010000343.1, from coordinate 6,044 downwards.
CTGGAGGAGGTGATCTGGGCCATATCTACGCGCTCGAACCCGGAACGGGCGATTGAGATCACGCGCTGGACGCGCAGCAGTTCGGCTGATCCCGCGGTGTCTCCCTATCTGAAGGACCACGGATCGCACACCGCAGGTTATTATGGCTCCAAAGCGATAATCGATGCGTGCTGGCCGTTCGAATGGCGCGATCGCGCTTATCCTGTGGTCCAGGTCAGCCAGGAGGCGAGACGGGAAATGTTCAGCAAGTTTGCGGATGTGCTGGCCAAGGTCATCCGGTGATACCGAACAGCTCGGCGGCATTTTCGCCGAGAATCTTGCTCCGCTGCTGCGGGGTAAGATCGCATTCCTCGATCTGGCGAACGGGCTGCTGCTCGGCGATCGCGAACGGTTGGTCGGACCCAATCATGACCTTTGACGGATCGGACATATCGCAGATGTAGCGGATCGTTCTGGTATCGTAGACCGCTGTGTCGAAGTAGAGCTTGCTGAAACCCTCCATCGGGTCGGCATTCTTGGCTGGTGCCGTCGCATAACTCTGCTTCAGTCGACCGAGCGCCATCGGCAAGGCAGCACCACCATGTGACAGCACGAGCCGAACGCCGGGATACCGAGTGAGATGTCCCGAGTAGAGCAGGCGCGCCACGGCGATGGTCGTGTCGACGATACGCCCGACGGCGCTGACGAGGCCATAGGCTTTCAGGCGGTCATCGCGGGCGCCGAAGGTCGGATGAATATAGAGGACGGCTTTGCGCTCCGAAGCCATCTCCCACAATGGGTCGAGATCGGGATCATCGAGCACGCCCGAGGCACCTTTGGGCTGCGTGCCGATCATCGCGCCGCGATGTCCCGCATCGAGCGCTTCGGCCAGGACTTTTGCGGCATGCTTGCCCGACTGCAAAGGAACAGTGGCCAGCGGCACTAGAAATGGAAGGTTGGAGACCCCATTGATCATTTGCTCATTCAGGTAGCGGCTCCAGTCCGCGCCTTCGTCGGGTGGCAGGTCATAGCCGAACATGTCCAGCCAGCCGGCAACGATCTGCTTGTCGACATGCGCTTCCTTCATCCAGCGGGCACGGGCCTCGACATCGCTGAACGCGCCCATCAGCGGCCGCTTGGGTTCATTGCCGCAGAACGCTATGCGCAATCCACCATCGATGAGAGTGGCCTTTACGGAGGGAAAACCGTGAGCACCGGCGGCAAGCGCTTCGCGCAGCGCAGGTGGCACAAAATGGGCATGCACGTCGATGTTCATGGGGGCATCCCGGTTGGCGTCAATCGTCAGAAGGCGGCCTAGAGGTTTTCCTGCGCAAAAACGGCTTCCGCCTCGGCCAAGGCGTGATTCCCGCATGGTGCACCGCAGTAAGCGGTAGTCTGCAGGATCACCTCTTTGATCTCGTCCTTGCAAAGCCCGTTGTTGAAAGCAGCCTTGACGTGCAGTCGAAACTCTTCCCAGCGTCCAAGCGCCATCATGACTGTGAGCGCCATGCACGAGCGGGTCTTGAGGTCGAGGCCCGGGCGCGTCCACACCGAACCCCACACCATTCGCGTGATGTAGTCCTGGATCTCGCCGCTGAACTCGGTACGCTTGGCTTCTGCGCGATCGACGTGCGCGTCGCCAAGTACCTTCCGTCGAATTGTCATGCCGGCTTCGTGGCGCTCTTCATCCGTCATGTGTGACGGCTCTCCCTGGGTTCGACTTGGACTTCGGCGACGGCGTTGGTTTTTGCGCGGATATGATAGCGCGGTTCCTCCCAATGGCAATGTACGGCGGGCCGTTCACTTTCACCTGACAGTGTGCAAAGCTGGTGTACAAAAAGACGACGAGGAGGAATGCCGGGATGCCTTCAATCGTTCGACGAACGGCGTCTTCGCGCTTCTATTCGCGACGCCTCGTGGTTGGTGCCGCAATGGCAATCGCAGTATTGCCCGTACCGCATGCCGCTTTTGCCCAGGAGGCAGTCGAGGCCTTTTACCGGGGCCGGAACATCGACCTGAATATAGGCTTCTCGGTCGGCGGGACCTACGATCTCTATGGTCGTCTCGTTGCCCGCCACATCGGCAAGCATATCCCTGGCCAGCCCACCATAGTCCCCAAACAGATGGTCGGCGCGGGAACGCGTCTCGTTGCCAATCATATCTTCGCGGTCGCGCCCAGGGATGGAACTCAGCTCGGAGTTGCCGATCAAGCATTGCCCTTGCAGCAGGCGATGGGTGAGGCGGGCATTAAATTCGATGCGCGCAGACTCAATTGGATCGGCAATCCGATTGCAGACAACAATACGATGGCGGCATGGCATACGGCTGGGATCGGCTCGATAGAGCAGGCCAAGCAGCAGGCATTCACAGTCGGGGCAAACGGCATCACCGCCGCAGCGCAGTATGCCCAGGCGATGAACCGGCTGATCGGAACAAAATTCACGATCATCACCGGGTATCCCGGCGGCACTGAGATAAATCTCGCGATGGAGCGAGGAGAAGTAGCGATCCGCGGCCAGAACTCGTGGTCGTCGTGGAAGGCGAACCATAGGGAATGGCTGGATCAGAAGAAGATCGTCATCCTGGTTCAGATGGGCCTGGAAAAGAACCGCGAGCTGCCGCACGTACCGCTGCTGATCGATCTCGCACCCGATAATGAAGCGCGCGAGGTTCTCAAGTTATTGTCGGCGCCGACGGCCATCGGACGGCCGATTTTCACTACGCCGGACATACCGCCGGCGCGGCTCTCCGCGCTACGCGCCGCGTTCGATTCTACGATGAAGGATCCGGATTTTATTGCCGACGCTGCCAGACTCGGTCTCGATCTCAATCCTGTGCGCGGAGTTGACGTGCAGCAGATCGTGAACGACCTGGTGGATGCACCTCCCAACGTGGTGGCCAAGCTTACGAGTATTCTGGCTGAACTCCACAAGGGGAAATAGCGCGATGCTCAATCCATCTGCGTCTGCTCCCTCTCTGATCGGCCACACGGCGCAAAGCCATGGCATTGGCCAGCCAGTCCGCCGCAAGGAGGATGTACGCCTTCTGACGGGACAAGGGCGCTTTAGCGACGACGTGAATCTCACCGGTCAGGTCTATGCGATAGTTGTTCGGTCGCCCCATGCGCATGCGCAAATCCGGAGGATCGAAATCGACCGGGCTGTGGCATCGTCTGGCGTGCTTCTCGTGCTCACCGGCCGCGACATGATTGCTGACGGCCTGCAACCGCAGTCGGAGAAGGTCTGGTCACAGCATCCTGCTGATGTGCCGCTGCAGATACGACAGGACCTGCCGGCTTTCACGCCCTCACGGTACGCCTTGGCGATCGACAAAGCGCGTTTCGCAGGCGAGGCAGTTGCGATCGTCATCGCGCAATCCGTCGAAGAAGCCAAGGACGGCGCGGAGAAGGTCGTCGTCGACTATGTGCCATTGCCGGCAGTGACCAATGCGCAGCAGGCGCTATCGCCCGATGCACCATTGCTGTGGGCGGACCACGGCAGCAATGTTTGCGTCGATGCCGAGTGCGGCGATCGCGAAAGCACCGACGCTGCATTCGCTAAGGCCAAGCATATCGTCAAGCTGAAGACGTGGATACAGCGCGTCACCGGGGTGCCCATGGAGCCGCGGGCAGCAGTCGCGATCTTTGACGAGCAGCAAGAAAGCTACACGCTTTACGCGGGCAGTGGAGGTGCCGTCCGCCTGAAGACAGATCTCGCCATTGCGCTTGGCGTTTCGTCCGATCGTGTTCGAACCGTCATGCATGATGTTGGCGGCAACTACGGGACGCGCGGCCTCATCTATCCGGAATTCGTGCTCGTGGCATGGGCAGCCAGGCGCGTGGGAAGGCCGGTCAAATGGACCTGCGACCGCAGCGAGGCTTTTTTGAGTGATTTCCAGGCGCGCGACCTCGTGGTGGAGGCGGAGTTGGCGCTCGACGAGCGCGGCACTTTTCTCGCCATGCGGGGCTCCAACATCAGCAATGTCGGGGCTCACGTCGTCAGCTACTCGCCCTTGCAGAAGGGTGTTGAGATCATGTCGGGCTTGTACAGGGTACCAACTGGGCATTTCCGCGCTCGCGGTGTTTCGACGAATACCATGACGACGCGGTCGTATCGCAGTGCGGGCCGGCCCGAGGTCATCTTCGCAATGGAACGGCTGATCGATATTGCAGCCGCCCGATGTGGCTTTGACCGAGCCGAATTGCGCAAACGAAATCTCGTGACGGAAGCGGAACTGCCATACCGGAACCCGTTCGGGATGGTCTACGACAGCGGCTCCTACATCAAGGTCATGGAGCGAGCACTATCGGTTGGTGATTGGGATGGCTTTCCCGCAAGACGTCACGAGGCCAGGGCGCGTGGTCGGTTGCGCGGGATAGGTCTCGCAACCTACGTCGATACCGCGACCGGTGTGCCGCGCGAGCGCGCAGAGATCACTTTGCATGCCGATGGCCGGGTCGATCTCGTCGTCGGGACTGTATCGAGCGGACAGGGCCATGAGACGAGTTTCGCCCAACTCGTCGGGGAATGGCTCGGTGTGCCGATCGACAGTGTCCGCTTGATTCAAGGCGATACAGCCCTCGTCAAGGTCGGTGGTGGAACGCACTCCGGCCGCGGCATGCGCCTGGGGAGCATCGTAATCTGGAAAGCGTCAAGCCGGCTTCTAGAGCGCGCACGAAGTATTGCCGCTCTCCTGTTCCAGGCTGAAGTAAGCCAACTCGAGTTTGAGTTGGGGACGTTCGTGCTCAAGGGCAGCGATCGCGCGCTCACTCTCTTCGAGATAGCGAGGGAGGCCGGCACATCGAAGGAACTACCTGAAGACTTGCGCGGGCCTTTAACTGCGTTTTCGGACGAAACGATCAACGACGCAGGCTTTCCCTACGGAGCCCACGTCTGCGAGGTCGAGATCGATCCGAGCGACGGTACACCCACGATCATGAGCTATGTCACGGTCGACGATGTCGGCCGGGCGATCAATCCACTGATCATCCACGGGCAGACGCACGGCGGGATCGCACAAGGCGTCGGCCAGGCGCTACTTGAACAAGTGATCTTCGATGCGCAATCGGGCCAGCCATTGACCGGCTCGTTCATGGATTACGCGATGCCGCGGGCCGATAGCATTCCCCATCCCCAAACGGTGATCAGCGAGGTGCCTTCGACCACTCATCCGCTCGGCATTCGTCCTGCGGGAGAAGGCGGGACGACACCGGCGCTGGCAGCCGTAATCAATGCCATTGTCGACGCTGTCAGCGAGTTCGGGGTCGAGCATATGGAAATGCCGGCGACGCCCGAGCGCATCTGGCGCGCCATCAACAGGATGCCGGACAGAAAACCGGGGAATTGAAGTGTGCAGTTGAACACGGAGGTAAGGATGGCCAGATTTTCGAAGGGCACCGCTCTCCTTTGCGCCGTCGCAATGAACGCATTTCCGATCGCGGCAAACGCCCAGCAGTGGCCAACTGGGAGCCTGACATTCGTCATTCCTTTTGCGCCGGGTGGTCCGGGAGACGTCGTGGGGCGCGTGCTGGCGGAGCGCCTTGCCGTTATCCTCGGCCAGCAAGTGGTGCTGGAGAATGTTGGCGGCGCTGGCGGCATGGCCGGCGGAAGCCGAGTGGCAAAGGGGCCGTCGGACGGAAGTGTGTTCCTGCTTGGCACGGTCGGCACTCACGCAATGAGCCAGACCCTTTACGCCAAGCCAATGTATAATTCTGTCACTGACTTTGCACCGGTCGCCTTGATCAATGAAGTGCCATTGACGTTGATGGTGCGAAAGACGTTTCCGGCAAATGACCTCCAAGGGTTCATCGCCTACGGCAAGGCTAATCCTGGCGTGCTCAACTTCGGCACAGGTGGTGTCGGCTCGGCAAGCCATCTCGCTTGCGTGCTGATGAGCACGATGGCCGGCATCAAGACTGTTCACGTTTCCTACCGAGGCGGCGGACCCGCCTTCAATGATTTGATTGCCGAACAGATCGATTGGCTCTGTTCCGTTCCAATGTAGCGCTATCCTCTAAGCCAAGGCGCCAGCCAGACAGGATCGCGGCGTGAGCTCGTGTCCGTCGC
>CANJPN010000342.1 GCA_947475855.1 Bradyrhizobiaceae bacterium | reverse complement strand
ATCAACCCTGACCTCAGTTCCGATTGCGTCAGCACGTCGCGAACGAAGCGGTGCATCGGCTGACGTGCAGCCAGCAGAATGGCAACGACGACCGAAAGAGCGGCTGCTTCGAGCGGCTCGCGCATGGCAAGCCCACCGAGGATCAGTGTCAGAGCGAGTGCGATCTCAGTCGTAAGGCCCGGATCTTCGTTGAGAGTTCGAAAGTAGGCGAGCGCTGCAAGTGCAAGCACTCCGGCCGCCGTGACGCTGAGCAGCACCGGGCCGCCGATCTCCATCGAAGCCGCGCCAAGCAATGCAGTAATGGCGAATGTTCGCAAGCCCGCAGCGGCACGCCCGGCACCCTCGCCCTTGCGACGCTCGCGGTCGACACCGATGAGAAGTCCGATGCCGAGCGCGACAGCCCATGAGGCGTATGGATGATCGAGGCTCAACAACGGGTTCCACCTTTACGCAGACAGGCACCAGGTTGATCGCACAGCGGGCCGAAGATGACGTGCCGGGGCCGTGAACCTTGTAACACGCAATATCGAGTTCTTGCGGTTCGATGTCACTGATCCGCAGTCGGAAACCCGGTGAGTAGATTCCGACCCTATCCGCTTCGGGAGAGCGGCGGCTACCTTCACCGCTCATACATCATGGTCGCGCGCGGGGTTCGTAACCTCGCCTACGATATCCAAAAGGACCGAACCTGCCATGCTTACAAGGACGATGGCCGCACGCTTGCTGGCGTTGATATCGCTTTTTGCAGCCGCAACAGCGAGTGCTCAGATTGCTCCGACACCGGGCAGCGCGTTTCTAGATCGAATGCAGACATCTGTGGCCAAGTCGATAGCCGCGCAAGACAAGACCGTCGAGATCACTCTCACGGGAAACGTACTGACGGTTTTGAGGGTCAATAGCAATCAGAACGGTTCGAGCCACGAAGGGCGTAATAACGAGGCAACTGAGATTGCGAGAGTTGCTGTCAAGGCCATGGCTCCGGATGCGAAGAGTTCCAGCGTTCACACTATTCGCGTTCAGTACATGACGCGAGATAGTGCACATCCTGAAGGCAACGTCATTGATACCGTCGAATTCCGCAAGAACTCCAAAGGCGAGTTCGAAATTCATGTGACGTAGTGAGACCCTCCAGCCGTTCTTGATCCAGATCAGCGAGGAGCATCCGCGAGGCTGCTACGCTCTTTCGGAGAGCGGGGCTTACCTGCGCCGTTGGATGCTTTCGGCCGCGCCAGAGGCATGGGCATATGCATTTGGCCTCACAGCACTGCAACCAGATCGGTGCGGCGCGATCAAGAGAGGGGCAGATCTCGTGACTGCTCATCTGCTGCTCTTCTAGATCTGCGCGGCGATCCTTCTTCAGATTGCCGGCGGAGTTGGCGTTGCGATGTGGCGTTGGCGGCGCGGCGGCTGAGAGCGGCGCGACAGAAGTGGGTCTTCTAGACGCACCTTGCGCATGGCAAGGCTGGCGCGAGTTCCGCGTCGTACGGCGCGAGTTCGAGGACAGCGGTCAGGCGCAGTGCTCGTTCTATCGCGAGCCAGTCGACGGACGGCCGCTGCTGCCTTGCAAAGCGGGGCAATTCCTGACCTCGAGCTGCCGATCGCCCATCGCAAAGTCATTCGCTGCTACTACTCCACCTTTTCTATGGTGTTAGGCATGGCGGTGAGCATGCCTTCAAGCGGCCTTTCGAAGACTTGGATCGCGCGCATCCGAATCTCCACTTGCATTTGATCTTCAGCCGTCCTGTGGCGGGCGACCAGCTCGGCCGTGATTTCCATCATGCTGGACACGTTGACGTTGAGCTATTGCGGCGCTGCCTTCCGCAGATGCACGGCGGAAGTTCAGCGTGTGAGCTATAGCGACCGGTTACTACAACTGCCTGATCTTAGGCACATTTTGCTCCGGATCGCACTTTGTCTCGGCACTCGTCGACCACCGATTATTTCGGGCAACGATGCGATCAAGGAAGGGGCATCGGAGAGTTCGATGAGGGGGGGCAATGCTAGCTATTGGTTTTTCCGTGCCGCCGCACGCATCTTCCGGTCATAGGCGAACGGGAAGCATCTTCACCCGCAGAACCAGGGAGTTGCACCATGCAGATGCATATCCAAGCGCCGGACCGCCCAGCGGACGCGCCCAAAGCGAAGCTTCAGGGCCACGTTCAGCAAAGCGTCTACGCCGCGGTCAACGGCCATGCGCAAGCGATCGTCGTTGGCAATTCCGAGACCGGGCGAACACAACGCTGACAGGTTCGCCAAAGTCCACACGAAAATCTCAAGTTCGAGGGCACCCAAATGTTCGACTTCAACAAAATAACCGAGACCATCGGCGGGTTGCTTTCTGGCAATCGGCAGCACTCGCAGCTCGACGCTGCAGGCACCACCGAGCTGTTAGCAAATGCCGGGATCGATCCAGCCTTACTCGACGGCTTGAGCCAGGACGAGATCTTCTCGCTCTTGCAGCGGCACGGCATCGACCCGAGCCAGCTCGATTTGAGTCAGATCTCCGAGCTTCTGCAAAACGCCAACGTCGGTGGGAATCTCGCCGAGCTTACGCAGTCATGGCTCCGCTCTCGCGGAAGCTGACTGAACGATCCGATCGAAACGATGATCGATCGATAAGGAGGAAAACGTGTCAACTCACCTACAAAAGCTTGCAGCTCTGCAGCAGACCGAGTTCGCAGCGGTGCGAAATGAGCCGCCGGCGGAGGCGCGGGCATCCGCGTCACAGACTCTCAGCCGCTTGCTCGTCGAGGTGCTCGACGTAGCACTCTGCGCGCGTCACGCTCACTGGAACGCACGCGGCCCCGACTACCTGCCGTTCTATGATCTTCTCGAAGAGATTGGTGGCGATCTCGATCGGCAGGCCGGGCGCATTGCGATGCGAATCGGGGCCTTGGCTGGCACCGTTCACTGCACGGCTCATCACATCGTGACCGAGTCGAGCATCAAGCCCTATCCGGTCGAAGTTACCGAAGACCAGGACCATATGGATGCCATTGCGCTGCGCCTGGGGCTTCTGAGCGCGGAGGCGCGCTTGTCGCTTCACGACTGCAACGGATTGGGCGACCCGGTTACCGTCCAGATCATCGTCGAGGCAAATGCTGCGATCGATCACGCCCTCCGGCGCGTCGAAAGCCATCTCTTGACTGCCAGCTAGTTCGCGCCGCTGACAACCCGAGCCGAGAAGAAGGAGACAAGAGCATGTCGGCAAGTGAGAGCAAAGTGCATGCGCTGAACATCGCGCAAATGCGGACGACCAGAAACACCTTGGCGCGCCCCGCACGTCAGGCTGCAATCGAGGCGCTCGACACGGCGGTGGCGTGCTCGATGGATTTGAGCCTGGCCGCGAGACAAGCGCACTGGAACGTGCGCGGCCGGCAATTCTCGGCGCTTCATGCGTTGTTCGGGCAGATCGCCGACGAGCTCTACAAGCACACCGATGCTCTCGCCGAACGGTCCGCAGCGCTCGGCGGCACGCCCCGATGCACCCCGCAGAACGTGGTCGCCACGACCAGATTGAGACCGTACCCGAGCTTCGGCTTCGATGGAGCGGAGCACCTTGACGAGCTCTCGACGCGATTGGCGAACCTGAGCACCGAGCTGAGGCAGTCGGTCCTTACCATCGACGGCGACCAAGACCCGGTCACAGCAGAGCTTCTGACCGATGCCTGCGCATCCGTGGATCATCAGCTCTGGCTGCTCGAAAGCCACTTTCCGATCGACGACAACGGCCTGGCCTCCAACACGCAAAACTGATGACCAATAGAATTTAGTTTCCTAACTCTTCGTACAGGGGGGCAATAGTCGATTGCCGCCCAATGTTCGCGCGCCCGGCCGTCGGTTTTGATGGCGATCCCCCCGCAGAGTGTCCGGCAGCATGCAGCCTAGAAGAAGGCCACTCATCCAGGCCACGCGTGAGCACGCGTTCGGAGCGTTCTTTCTCAAGACAACTGGAATGTGAGGCATCCCTATGCAACCGCGCCTAGCACCACGGAGTCGAACCGGGGCTCCGACCCCTCGAGCGGCAGAGCCTATCGCCGTAACCTCAGTCGTCTGGGCACGGACGCGCCACACCGACCTGATAATCGCGTTGTCTCTCGGCTTGGTCGCGTTTGCTGCATCGACTGCTTCAGCGGGTGCCCAAAGCAACGAGAAAGCGGAGATCGCGATCGCTATCGACGAGCGCGGTCAGCGCGCGGCTGGTATCGCAACGACCGCCGTCGACGTCGACACGCTGGGTCAGGATCTGAGCTTTCCCGGCGCGGTCGTTGTGCCGCCGCATCAGGCGAGCGTCGTCGCCTCTCCGGCTGCAGGCATGGTGGAGGAGGTGCTTGTAACATCGGACGAGCCGGTCAAGGCCGGTCAGCTGATTGCTCGCTTGCGCTCGCCGCAGGTCGTCGAGGCCCAGCACCTGTATCTGGCCGCGTTGACCGACGAGAGGCTGGCGGCCGACAAGCTGAGGCGTGCCGATGCGTTGTTCAAGGTCAAGGCGATGTCGGAGGTTCAGCTGGTGCTCGCACAAGGCGAGTATACCCACGCACTGGCGCGGGTCGATGAGCGGCTGCAGATTGTGCAGCTGATGGGTGTGAGCCCTGCCGACATCGAGGTGCTGCGCACGACCCGCAAGATCAACAATTCCATCGACATTCGAGCACCGAAGGACGGAACGGTCATCGAGCGCACAGTGAAGCAGGGCACCCGCGTCGACGCTGCAGCGCCACTTTTCACGATTGCGACCTTGAGTCCACTCTGGGTCAACATTCAGGTGCCCACGTCGCGTATGGCATTGCTGCAGGAGGGCAAAGTGGTTGCTTTGCCGGCGCAAGGTGCCCGTGGCCGGGTTATCCGAGTCGGCCGGACGATCGACCCGGCGACGCAATCTATTGGTGTCATCGCTGAGATCGACACCAATGCCGGGAGCGTGCGGCCGGGCCTTGCCACCAGCGTGAGTGTCCGGATCGACGGCACCACGACCAACCAGTGGGCTGTGCCGGTTGCGGCGGTGGTGCGCCATCGTGGCAGCTCCTGGGTATTCGTACAGGATGCCAAGGGCTTCCGAGCGAAGCCGATCGAGGTCGTGTCGGAGGCGGGCCAGCGTGCGTCGATCAAGGCCAGCCTGATAGCAAATGACCGGATCGCAACCCAGGGCGTGATGGCGCTTGTCGCCGAGCTGGCCGAGAACGACGAGCGCTGAGCGATGATCTCCAAACTGGTGCAAGTCGCGCTGCGGCAGCGACTGCTCGTCATCATCGTGGCACTCGCCGTTGCCGCCTGGGGCGCCGTTTCCTACCGCGGCATGTCGATCGATGCGTTCCCTGATGTATCACCAGTGCAGGTGCTGGTTTCAATGCGAGCGCCTGGCCTCACTCCGGAGGAATTGGAAAGCCGGGTCACAAATCCGGTCGAGATCGCCATGCGTGGCATCCCGAACCTCGACCGGATGCGGTCGATAACGCGATATTCGGTCGCGTTGATGACGTTCGAGTTCGCGAGCGGCACGGACATCTTCTGGGCACGCGCTCAGATCAACGAGCGGCTACAGGAGGTCCGGGAGCAGTTGCCTTCCGGCACCTCCGGCGGCCTTGCACCGATCGTGACACCGCTCGCCGAGATGCTGATGTTCACGTTGCGCGCGGAGCATCTCAGCCTCGAACAGCAGCGCTCTCTGCTCGACTGGGTGATCCGACCAGCGCTGCGCGGTGTGCCGGGCGTCGCCGATGTCAACGTGTTGGGCGGCGAGGTGCGGACCTTCGAGGTCGTGCCGAATGCGCCGGCGATGGCCGCTCGCAGCATCACTACGCAAATGCTCGAGAACGTGCTTGTCAGCAACAACCGCAACGATGGCGCAGGGCGCGTGCGAAGCGGCGAGGAAACGCTGCTGGTGCGCTCGGAGGGCCGAATCCAAACTCTCGACGATGTGCGCAATACCGTCGTTGCGACACGAGAATCCCGTATCGTACGCGTCGCCGAAGTTGCCGATGTCCGACACGGCGCAATGCCACGCAATGGCGTCGTGACGCAGAATGGAGAAGGCGAGGCGCTTTGGGTGCTCGTACTCGGTTTGCGCGGTGCAAATGCCGAGACTGTCGTATCCGGCGTCAAAGCCCGTCTCGACCAGCTCAAGCCGCATCTGCCTGCCAACACCGCAATCGACATCTTCTATGATCGCAGTGAACTCATCGGCAAGGCCGTCTGGACCGTGCAGAAGGTGCTGCTCGAGGCAATCGTTCTTGTCGTGATTCTGCTCCTGCTGTTCCTCGGCAATCTGAGGGCCGCGCTTGTCGTCGCCATGATCCTGCCGTTGGCGGTTCTGGCCACCTTTGCAATCATGAAGTCGTATGGACTGACGGCCAACATCATGTCGCTCGGCGGTCTCGCGATTGCGATCGGCTTGCTGGTCGATTGCGCCGTGGTGATCGTCGAAAATGTCGAGCATAGGCTGGCGCACGTGAAGAACCCGGATCTGAAGACGCGATTGCGCGTGACGCAGAATGCCGTCAAAGAAGTCTCCACGCCACTCATCTCAGGCGTCGCCATTATCATCACGGTGTTCATGCCGCTGCTCTCGCTGCAGGGGTTGGAGGGCCGGCTGTTCGGCCCCGTCGCGATGACCATCGGTTTCGCTCTCGCCGCCGCACTCCTGCTGTCGCTCACGGTCGTTCCTGCGGTCTCGGCCAGCGTGCTCAAGGCCGGCGTCGAGCATCAGCCATGGCTCATCCGGCGAATGCATTCGTTCTAT
>CANJPN010000341.1 GCA_947475855.1 Bradyrhizobiaceae bacterium | reverse complement strand
TGGGTCCTTGAGGTTGGGGGGGGGCACTTGACCCCTCGATCCTCAAGACGCGACGCTTCCTATTACGTTACCGACTGCCCTCGCCGCCAAAATCCACCGCCACATCGGCCTCAACGGGCTGGCGCGCGAGCGCCTTCGTTCCATGACCCGTAACTGAAGTAGTGGGCGACTCTTGAGGTTGTGCTTGGCAATGGGTCCGCTTAGGGTGAAAGCGGCCTATTGAGCGTGGGCGCGGACCAGTCTGACTCGTGAAGTGAATTGCTGTGAAGCTAGCGATTTGACCGGTGCTTGACGGGGCTTGAGAAGGTCAGGACCGGCCCTATCGTCCAACGCCCGCAGAATTGAAGAGAGCTAGCATGCAGCCATGGTGGCACGCGACGCTCACCGCACGCCAGCGCGGTGCAGACTGGCTCGACGATCTAGAAATCCACGAGTTCGTCGATTCTGCTAAGACAGCGTGTCCTGATCTTCGCCATCGCGTGGTGCTGCACAACAGAGATCTCGGTGTGTCGTTGGCGGAGATGGCGTTCCCAGAGCGTTCCGATTGTTTTCACATTGTTCGCGAGCATGTGCGACAGGACCTAGGATCGATCCCCTCTTTGCTCGACTGGATGGCAACGGCTCGAAGGCCGTTCCGGGTTAGATGGCATGAGCCGGACGACCACGATGCGATACGCGAAGCGTGCGAGAAACTCGGCCTGCAAGACGAAGCGCCCGTGCGCGCGGTCTTTAGAATTCTGACGGCAGCGACGCCCTTCGTGCAAGGACACGACGACTTCGGACGTGCAATCCTCATGAACAATTTCGGACCTTCGCTGGTGCGTCGGCTGCTTGGACCACCCCGCGCCATCCGGCAGCAAGGCCGAGAGGATGTTATCTTCGACGCGTCGTGGGTGGCAGAAGGAATCATCGTCGCTAACTTCGGCCACATTCCGCTACTCAGCGATGTATTGGCCCCATTCTCCGGAAAACTCAAAGAATGAACGAGCTACCCAAGGCAGACAGAATTCGACTGCATGGCCTGCTGAGGGCAGTGGCGGCGCCTTGGCTCAATGCCTCAGTAAAGCCGACTATCATCGGCTGGTACCAGTATCGTACGAGACACCCCAATGATCGGCCGTTCGGCATGTTCCGTCTTCAGTACGGCGCGCGCGCGTGGTCGACAGGCGCCTATTCGTTCCAGGGTAGTAACGGACCGATCGTCCCCAAATACCAGGCTGAATTCGAACAGCAGGCGATCGAGTTGAGGAAAGCTAAATGGGATCGGCTGAGCGCAAGCCTGTTGCGAACGTACGAGCAGCCAAAGGACGAGTCCGAGGCACCGGACGTAGAGATGTTCCTGTTGATCGATAATCTCGCGTGCCACTTCGGCGTCAGGAACAAGTCGTCGAGGCAGGAAGAAAGTTTCCTTGTGACCGAAAGAGGTCTGGAGCCCGACCCCACAGCCCCCAAGGTGTGGTTCGACGCATGGCCCGAACAATTTGAGCCTCCGGTGTTCTGCCCACCCCAAATGCCCTCGCAGCCGAACCGAAATAACGCAGCCGATGTCGCAAGGCATGTGAGATGGTGGTACCAGACGCCGCTTATGCCGCCGGTCGAGGCCAGTGAGCGCCTAGGCGCTCTCCTTTGTGTTCTCTTTGAGCGCCTAGCCCGCCTCGGCAAGGCCGTCGCAATAGCGACGAGCCCGCACCGCTTCAACGACGCGTGTGGTGACAACAATTGGCTTGCAGCAATCGTCGACGGGGCGCTTTGGGAAAATGGCGCTTATTTCAACAGCTCAGCCAAAACGCTTGGGAGCGCACCACGCGCGCTCCATGAAGCCATGGGGCTGCTGCAAGAGGTGTTGACGAGCGGAGTTCGCCAGAAGCTAGCCGAGTATTTGGGCCGTGAGAGCGCCTGTCCGGACACGCTAATCCTGTCTGCTGACGAGCGCGGATACTTGATCGCGCTATCGAGTTCGACGGACGACGGCGGGCCGGTCTACTGTGTCGATCCGATAAGCGGTCTGCCGTCGCTAGTCGGCGTTGCGCCCAGGCTGGATTGGCGGTTTGCAGAGTGCAGGGCTGTGGGTGGAGAAAGCGATGAAAGCAAAGGCGGCGAGGTCGTTCAATTCGTACCTCTCAGTGAATGGATAGAGGGTCTGGGCGGCGACGAGCTACCTTACGATTATCCGGCACTGAACCATATCTAACGGCGCGCCAATGAGGTTCAGCATCTCATCGGCAACCGGACGAACAACCGGGTACACGATCAGCAAAAGTGCCACGGCCGCTGGTGGCCCCACGCTGAAAATCGCACTTCGGCAGCTATCGGAGGTTCAGCGACCGTGCCTTTAGCTCGTCCATAGCCGCGCGACGGCCGCCTTGCGAACGGAGCGTGGTCGACCGCACCTCCCTGCGGGGAAAGTGCGGTGTGAGGAGAAGCGAGGCAGGGGGATCAAACAGGCCCAAGGTTATGCGGTACGCCTCTGAAGCCGCTCCGGGAGACCCGCCCACCAACGCGATCCCAGCGAAAAAAGCGGCTGCGGGCGCTGCTGTGAGCAGCCCCACTATACTTACACAGGGTCACCGGCAGTGCCCGCCCCCGTTCGAACTTTTGCCATCGGGCGCCCTCGGCGCCGGAAATGATGGTGCATGCAAATTCGGGGGCTCCATGTTGGAGAAACTCATCCCGCGGAATTCGAGGAACTGCCAATAACCAAGGGTTCAACGGGACACCTGATTACCCGTGTAACTCCGCCGGAAACTCGAATTCTTGTCATCCCGGTGCTTGTCACCGGAATCCAATGCGCCAAGACCGCTAACGTTCGAGCAAGCGGCACGCAGGGTCCCGGGAACGAGCCCCGGGACGACTTTGTCGATTGAGACCTTCCGCGGAGACACATGGCAGAGTCGAAGAGAGGCGCCGTGGCTTGCACAATCGGCTGCACCTCTTCCGGCGCAGTCTACCCCCCGAGCTTCGCCCCGATGCTTTCCATCAACCCCCGGAACTCCTTGAAGCTCGTGGCGATGAACGTCTCGTCGTCGATCGTCACGGACGCCGCAGAGGCAAGCCCCATGACCAGGAACGACATCGCAATGCGATGGTCCATGTGCGTCACGACCTTACCGCCCCCCTTGACCCCGCCAGCGCCCGCACCGGACACGATCAACGTATCGCCGTCGACACGCGCCGCGACGCCGTTCGCGATCAGACCATCGGCCGTCGCAGCGAGACGATCGCTCTCCTTCACCTTGAGTTCTGCGAGCCCTTCCATCCGCGTCTCGCCGTCGGCGAACGCGGCGACGACGGCGAGAATGGGATACTCGTCGATCATCGACGGCGCACGTTGCGGCGGCACCCGCACCCCCTTCAGCTTCGACGTCCGCACGCGAAGGTCCGCGACCGGTTCGCCGCCTTCGCTCCGCTCGTTGGTGAACGCAACGTCCGCCCCCATCTCGATCAGCGTGTCGTAGAAGCCCCGCCGCGTCGGATTGATCAGAACGCCATCCACGAACACCTCCGAGCCGGGCACGATCAAGGCCGCCGCAGCAAGGAACGCCGCCGAAGACGGATCGCCAGGCACAGTAATGTCGCCGCCCTTCAACTCGGCTTCGCCCGTCACGGTGATCGCAACTTTGTCGCCGCGCCTCTCCGTGCGCACCTTCGCACCGAAGAATTGCAGCATCCGCTCGGTGTGATCGCGCGTCTCTTCACCGATCACCGTCGTCTCGCCTGCGGCAGCCAACCCCGCGATCAGGATCGCCGACTTGAGCTGCGCCGACGCGACCGGCAGGTCGTACACGATGGGCACGAGTGCCGCGCTGCCCTTGACCGTCAGCGGCAGCGTATCCTTGTCGCCCTCCACGACCTGTAGACCCATCTGCCGCAGCGGCTTCAGTATGCGCCCCATCGGCCGGCGCGACAGTGACGCATCTCCCGTCATCGTCACTGTGATCGGCTGGCCTGCAACCACCCCCATCATCAACCGGGTGCCCGTGCCGGAGTTTCCGAAATCGAGCGGTCTATCGGGTTGTGACAGCCCGCCGACGCCGCGCCCCAGGACCTCCCACGTATCACCGACCTTACGCGCCGGCGCACCCAACGCCGTCAGCGCCTTCGCCGTGTTGACGACATCTTCGCCCTCGAGCAGACCTTTGATGCGCGTCCGTCCGGTGGCTAGCGCACCAAGCATCAGCGCGCGATGCGAAATCGACTTGTCGCCGGGAACCCGGACGCGCCCCTTGAGGGGACCTGAGCGATGGGCGGTAAGGGGGCGAGGCGTATGATCGTGGGACACGTGAATTGAGTACCTGGCAGATTGTTCCTGGGATGCGCGCCTTATAGCGATCCAATTACGAAATTGCTTCCGGCATTTTGCCGGCTTTGGGAAAGCAGCCGTCCGGCGCCAGAGTCGCTTGCCCCGGAATGCATACGCCTCGGCAGAATTCACATCGCTGTGCTGCAAGCATGTCGCTCTGCAACGACATTTTCGCCATGTTCCTATGATGTTTCGGACATCGATCGGCCCCGGGCTTGCGCAGATGTGGCGTGGCTGGCCCGCGATGCCCGTACAGGAACCAACATGAGTTCTCCCAGGAAGGCGAGCGCGTACATCGTTTCCGCACGCCGCAGCACGCTTGGTCGTGTCGGCGGAATGCACAAGAACAGGCGCATCGAAGACTTGGCATCCCCCATCATCGCCGCTGCCCTCGCAGATGCCGGTATAACTCCTTCTGACGTCGACGAAATCGTCATCGGCAACGCCAGCCAGGGTGGCAATCCTGCCCGACTGATCGCACTATCGGCAGGTCTGGCGCTGTCTGCTCCGGCGATGACCATCGACAGGCAATGCGGCTCAGGCCTCGATGCCGTGCTTCACGCCATCAGGATAATCGACGGTGGCGAGGCCCACATCGTCGTCGCCGGCGGTGTCGAGAGCCTTTCGAACGCACCATGGCGCATCGCCAAGCCCAAGAGCATCTACCAAATTCCCCACTTCATCGGCCTGGAACCACCGGCAGCCGGCCCCTCGGACATACCCCAGCCGCTCGTCGCGTCTGAAGCGCTCGCCCAGCGCCACCAGATCAGCCGCTCTCAGCAGGACGCATTCGCGATGAAATCGCACCTGCGCGCCGAAACGGCCCGGGAAGGCCGCCGCTTCCATGGCGAGATCGTGCCCTTTCGTGCCAGCCGCGAGGAAATGCGAGACGAGAGCGCGATTGCCGCGAGCCTCGAGGATATCGAGGCCGAGACGGCTTACTGCCCACCGGAAGGAACCCTCACACCGGCCAACACTGCCCAGCCGCACGATGGTGCCGCGATCGTCGTGGTCGTGTCCGAGGAAGCTTGGCGCAAGCTCGGCCAGCCACCCGCCCTGCAACTCATCGCCAGCGCGGCCGAAGGCGTCGAACCGGACCGCGAAGCCGACGCTCCGATCGCAGCCATGAACAAGCTCTATGGCCGTCTGAACGGATTCGACCGTACTTCGGTGCAAGCAATCGAGCTGAGCGAGACATCCGCCGCACAGGCCATAGCCGTCATGAGCACTCTTGGCATCGACGATGGCATCTTGAATTCGGATGGCGGAGCGATCGTGCGCGGCCACCCCTTGGGTGCCTCCGGCGCAGTGCTCGTCGTAAGGCTGTTCACGCGCCTGATCCGCCGCAATCCCGAGCGCAAGACCAAGCGCGGCGCCGTTACGCTTGGCGCGATTGGCGGCCTCGGCCTCGCTGCCATGTTCGAGTCGATTTGAGCACGGCCGAGGTAACCGGATCGAGTGTGGCGCGCAAACGCAGGCGATCCGGCTCGCGACCCGCTGTACCTGCCCTCATTTCCCCAACGCCATCACGCCTCGTGCTGCGGCGCCGACGATGAACCGGATCTGCCGCTCGCATTCGGCCGGCCCCAGCGCGCCGAGCTTGTTGTCGAGGGCCAGCCACACGATCCCGTGCACGCCCGAGAACAGCGCCCGCGCCGCACTGAACCGCTCGACAGGAGCCGCGATATAGCCGGCGAGGCATTCTTCCACGAGCTTCAGTAGCGCCTCCTGCTCGGCCCTATAGCCGTCGGGAACCGGCTTGCCCGGCTCCATCCGGTGCTCGAACAGCGCCCGCCAGCGATGTGTCTGCCGATGCGCGAAACCGCTGTAGGCGAGGGCCAGCGCCATCAATTGATCCTCGAGACTGCCGCTCACGGCGCCGCGAACAGCCGTTTCCAGCGTTTCACCGAGCGCCTTCAAGGTGCGCGTGCTCGCCGAGATGATCAAACCGTCGAGCCCGCCGAACACATTGTAGAGCGTTCCAACGGAGCAATCCGCTTCCTGCGCGATCCGGCGAGCTTGCACTGAGGCAAGTCCTTCGCCCGCGATCAGCCGCTCGGCGATATCGATCATCCGCGCCTCGAGACGCTGTCTGTAGATCTGGCTTTCGTTCACGTCGTCGCTCCATTCCGCGTTCGTGTGGCCCGGCGCCGCAACGGCCCGCGCACAACTCTCGATTAACCCATTTTCACGCTCGCGTGAACTCAGTTCATGTTTTTTCTTGCGCACGCGGCGAGCGTGAGCTAGAACTCATCACATGAACTGAGTTCATACGACAAGAAAAACAATAAAATGGACTATATAGCCAAGAAATTGGATATTTTTAGGAGAGCGCAGAATGCCACCACGCTAGCCATGAACTGAGATCACAAGCCGACCTGACCGCCGTATTCCGAATGACCAAGGTTCACACCAACTCGACCGAGTAACCTCCCCATGCTCAAGATCTTCACCACCCTCGTTCGCGGCGCAGTAGCGGAAGCCGAGGAAGCCGTATTCGACGCCAATGCAACTCGGGTTCTCGCCCAGCAG
>CANJPN010000340.1 GCA_947475855.1 Bradyrhizobiaceae bacterium | reverse complement strand
TGCTTGGCCGGCACGCCGATTTTGTCGAGCGCAGCCGCCAGCGCAGTGCGATCCATGCCGGCGATCGTTGGGCGGGCGATGGCCGGCAGCGCAGCGGCGTCCGCCGCGGGAGCTGCACTGCGCGGCGTGTTGTCCAGAACAATTGTCATTGCCGGGATTTAGCGGTGCGCGGGCTTGGCGGCAAGGGTCAGCGGACGGGCAAGTCATACTTTGGTGATCGCCGCGATGCGCCGGCGAACCTGTGCGATGAAGCGTTCCCGCTGGGCCTGGGTGCTGCGGTCGATCCCGTAGAGGGCCAGCCAGAAGCGTTCGATACGGCGGCCGGGCAGAAGGCGGGAAAGCCCGCGCATCAAGACCTTTCGGTTGGGATTGCCCATGTACAGCCTGGTGAACCAGCCGGGTGCGCCGGTCGTCGTGACAACGCCGAACAGCCTGATGTTTCCCAGCAGCGGGCGGATCGCCTGGGGCCCGAACTCGAAGGCCACACCCGGCAGCCAGACGCGGTCGAACCAGCCCTTGAGGATTGCCGGCATGCCGTACCACCAGGACGGGAAGATAAAGATGGCACCTTCCGCCCGCCTGAGGCGTTCGACGTCCGACGCCACGTTTCCCGCGTTGTCGGGGACAGAATGGTAAGTGAGGCGCTCCTCGCGGGTCAGGGCCGCCTGAAAGCCCTCGGCATAGAGATCGCAGAGATCCACGTGATGACCGCCTAGGGTGAGTTCGTCCAAGACGGCATCGCGTAATGCGGCGGCATAGCTGTTCTCGACAGGATGGGCATAGACGAGAAGGATGCGCACCAGGTGTTCCCACGGTCTGTGAAACCACGATCCCTCACCCTCGGCTACGATTTGGCTCTCGGACCGCGTGGCCTGGCAAAATGTCACGTCAATGGAGGTCCCGCAACAATCGCCTAAGGGATCGACGAGGTTGCCACTTGTCGCGTCCACGCCGACCCGGTATTTCATGGCGACGAGCAGCGATCGTTAAGATGCCTTGGGTAGCTTAGTCCGATCGCCGAATTCGGCTTACAGGTTGCCGGCTTAGCACAGTGGTAGTGCACCTGATTTGTAATCAGGGGGTCGTAGGTTCAAATCCTACAGCCGGCACCATTCATTTCCTTGTCCAACCCGTGTCCAACCCGGACACATGTGTGACAACCTCGTGCCGGACGAAGCATTTTGGCCGGCAGATTTGTTGCCGCCAGCAATGTTCCATGGGCGCGGTAGCCGATCATGGTCCGAAATCGTTATGTCACAGGCTGTAAATGGGTTGGTGGGTCCAGTCGCTCCTTCGGCCGCCCGCGCTCTCGAGTTGCACGCAAGACCTTGGTCGCTTCATTCAGGTCCCGCTTGCCGCCGCGCTAAACTAAGATTCGACGTATGCATCGACCTGATCCGACGGCCATAGTAAGCATTTGCGGCGGCTACTGATCTTTTGATGACTCATTGAAATCAGTTCCAGCGGAACGTTCTGGCGCCTCGTAGAGATCGTCTCGGCCGGCAGCTCCTAGAGCGTCTGGACGGAAGCTCTAGACTGGAAACTGTGATACTCTTCATAATGATCTTCGTGCCACCGCCTGAATGCCAACCCACTTTGCCAGTCAGTTGCCGGGCAAACTTCAAAACGATGCCAGTTGCCGCGAAAGTGTCTGCATGAGCGGTACGAGCGCCACCCCTATCGATCCGGCGAATTCTGATCGCACCAAAGAGCAGGCCGCCACGCAAGCTGGCGCAGCATCCTCGGGCGGAGCCGACAGTTCCAGCCTCGCTCAGCGCGCCCTGCGTGGGGGCATGATCATCATCGGATCCAAGTTCCTGCTCCAGGGCTTCACCTGGGCCAGCACGTTGCTCGTCATCCGACTGCTGGAGCCCAGTGACTACGGCATCGTCGTTGCTGCCTTTTTCGTCGTCAACCTCGCACATCTGGTCGCGGAAGGCGGTCTGACGCGGGCGTTGGTGCAGAAGCCCGCCCTCCACGACAGGGACTGCTCAGTGGCGTTCACCGCTGCCGCGATCATGAGCGTCGTCCTCTACCTCGTCATCTGGTTTGCGGCCGTACCACTCGCCAAGCATGCCGCAAACCCGCAACTCGTACCGATGATGAGAGTGATGGCTCTGGCCATCATCATCCCGATCTTTCACGTCATTCCAGATGCGATGCTCGAGCGGAAACTGCAGTACAGCACGGTCGCGGCAGCCACACTTGCCTCGACATTCGCCCAGGCGCTCGTGACCCTCGGCCTCGCTTGGCGGGGTTGGGGGGCTTGGGCGCTCTGCGCAGGAATTCTGGCCAGCAAGCTGACTTATGCGGTGTGGGTCAACGTTGCCCAGCCATGGAAGCTGGAGTTCACTTGGCCCGGCGCGGAAGGCCGCAAACTCCTGGGCTTCGGAATGACGATCGCCGCAACGAACCTGCTGTGGACCCTCAATCACAGCGCCGATACCGCAGTCATCCTGGCCTTGCTTGGAACGGCGCCGCTGGGGCTCTATTCGGTTGCCATGCAGCTCGCCATGATCCCGCTGGAAAAGGTCAACGTCACGGTCAACGCCGTGTCTTTCTCGACATTCAGCCGGTTGCATGGAGAGCCTGATCGCCTACGGCGCTGGTTCCTTAAACTGCTGACCTTGCGCGCTGTACTGGCATTTCCGATGCTTGTCGGGCTTGCTCTCGTCGCGGACGATGTGCTGCCGATGGTGCTCGGCGAAAAGTGGCGCCCACTCGTTCCGCTGTTCCAGATCCTCGCGCCGGTTGGTGCGATCATGGTGGCGAGCACGGCGTTCACGCCATTGTTCAATGCAATCGGGCGGCCCGATCTCGCGCTCAAGTACACGGCCGTTTCAGCCTTGACGTTGACTGCGGCGTTCTATGTCGGATGTTCGTACGCTGGGCTTGTGGGCGTCTGTGTCGCGTGGGCAGCGTTCTATCCGGTGCTGTTCTTCGGCATGCTGTTGCTGACCGCAAGAGCCAGCGGCGTAGGAGCGGGCGAAGCGCTGATGGCCATGATCTCGCCGGCGCTTGGAGCTGCCGTGATGGCTGGCGCCGTGCTTGCCGTCAGGTCGATGTTTCCGGGCGACGAACATGCGCTCGCTCGCTTCGCCAGCTCGGTCATCGTGGGCACATTCGCTTATGCGGCAGTGGTCTCGGTATTGTGCGGTCGTGCGCTTTGGGCCGATATCAATAGCTTGTCGGCGATCCTGGGCAAACGCAAGCCAGGGGAATTGGAAGCCTGAAGCCGAAAAACGGCGACGGCCCGGAGAATCGGATGCCGTTTATACCCGATCCAGAGTCGTGGTTGTTCCACGATGCGATGGCCCATCCGCCAGCTCTCGGCAGCGGCGAAGTGCACCTGTGGCTGTTCTCACTCGATCAATTTCCATGGCCGGCCCAAGCGATCGCTGACTGCCTCGACGACCACGAGCGGGACCGCGCCGTCAGGTTCCATTTTGATATACACCGCCGCCGGTTCATCGCTGGTCGCGGTCAGCTCCGGCACCTGATTGCGGGATATCTGCAGGTCGCGCCACGCGACGTTCGCTTCACCTACGGCCAACAGGGCAAGCCCTTCCTCGATGCCTTCCATCACGGTCAAGGCCACAGAACTCCGCTCCAGTTCAACCTGTCGCACAGCGAAGGTGTCGCCCTGTTGGGCGTGACACTCGAAACTCAAATCGGCGTAGATGTCGAAGCCATGAGGGATATGCACGACGCCGGCGATGTCGCGCGGGACAACTTTTCGCCATCCGAGGTCGAAGCGTGGGAGCGCCTTCCGGATGAGTTCCGTCAAGACGGCTTCTTCGCTTGCTGGTCGCGGAAGGAGGCCATCGTGAAAGCGATGGGTGGTGGTCTTTCGATACCCCTCGACAGTTTTCAGGTCACGCTCGATCCGGGCAAGCCGGCGCGGCTCCTATCCATCGACGAGGTGCCCAACGCGCCGCAACGATGGACGCTCTGGGGCAAACGGGTTCTGCCGGGCTATTGGGGAGCCGTCGCGGCGAAAGCGCCATCACTCGAGATTCGCAGCTTCTGCTTGAAGCGCTGAAGCCACTTTATCACGCGGCGACCGTCGAGTTGCTTGTCCTGCTCCAGCGCCCACGAATCAGTTAGATTTCGCGCAATCAACCAAGCGCTGCGCCGTTATGCACAGAATTGTGGTGTTCCGAGTTGGCGAAAGGTGCCCCAAGGGAACTCCATTAATGGCGTCGACACGGATAGGATCGACAAACTTCTCGATGGCAACGGGCTCGATGGAGACGTCGTTCGTCGTTCATCGCACCACCAGAAGAGCTGGCACCCCGAAATTTTCGGGTCGTGTCGAGGGCTTGCAACTCCTTGCCATTATTTCGGCAGGCGCCGTCGCGTCCGCGATCGGGATACCGGCAGCCGCACAGACGCCGCCGGCCAAACCGGGCAACGGTAGCATCGATTTGCCGACCGTGGTCGTACCAGCGCCCACTCCGCCTCCCACGAGCGTGCAAACGCCTCGCCCCAAGTCCGTCGCTCAGCCTCGGCCGAAAGCGCCTGCACCTAGAGCAGTTGCACAGACCGCACCAGCAGCGACACAAGATCCGGTCGGCCTCCCGCCCGCGACACAACCCGACTTTGCCGCCGACGCGGTGCGCATGTCGCCATTGACCGGAAGTGAAATTCCGCTCGAGAAAGTGCCGGGCGCCGTTGGTGCGGTGTCGGCCAACGATCTGCAACAGATCGGCTCGCCAACGCCGCTCGCCGCCCTGCAGAGCCGCGTTCCCGGCGTGATCGTCAACGACACACTGGGTAGTCCGCTCGGCAGCGATCTACAGTTCCGCGGCTTCTCGGCTTCGCCACTCAACGGCACACCCCAAGGCCTAGCCGTCTATCAAAACGGCGTGCGCATCAACGAAGTGTTCGGCGACTCGCTCAACTGGGACGCCGTGCCCGCCTTCGCAATCCGTGACATCTCCGTAACGAGCTCCAACCCGGCGTTCGGCCTCAATGCTCTGGGCGGCGCGGTCAGCCTCGCGATGAAGGACGGCTTCACCTTCAAGGGGCTCGAGGCGGATGCGAGGGCTGGATCGTTCGGGCGTCGGCACGGGACCATTCAAGGTGGCGCGCAGTGGGGCAACATCGCAGCATATGCCGGGGCGGACAGTTTCACCGAGCGCGGCTGGCGCGACCTTTCGCCTTCTCGCGCCAAACGAATGTATGCCGACATCGGTGCCAAGAATAGCGAGGCTGAGCTGCATCTGAGCTTCTCGGGCGCGCGCAACCTTTTCGGTGTGGTCGGTCCCACGCCGGTCGAGATCCTGGACCAGCGGCGATCGGCGGTATTCACGACGCCACAATCGTTCGACAACCGGATGGCGATGATCAACCTAAACGGTTCGGTTTCGCTGTCCGATACGTTCAAGCTGTCCGGCGTCGTCTACTGGCGCGGGTTCAAGCAGACCCGACCGGACGGCAACATTTCGGAAGTCGAGGTTTGCGAAGCGCCGGAAGATCCGTCGTTCCTTTGCGTCGAGAACTCGCGGACCTCGGAGCGCATCCAGGACCGGACCGGCAATTCGATTTCGAGTTCCGTCCTCGGCGGCGGACTCTCCGGATCGAACGACCGCACGAGCGTCGACGCCAACGCGATCGGCGGCACGCTGCAGGGCACTTCGAAAGCGAAGCTGGGCGGGTTCGGCAATCAACTCACGATCGGCGCCAGCGCCGATCAAGGCCGCGCCAATGTCGCCTCGGCGTCCGAACTGGGCGTGCTCGATCCCAGATCGCTCGTCGTGCAGGGGCTGGGAATCATACTCGGCGGCGACGAATTCGCGCCTCGCGCGCTCAAGGTCCGCACGAACTACTACGGCGCCTACGTTTCCGACACGCTGGATCTCACTCGACAGCTTTCGATGACGATCGGCGGCCGGTTCAATGTCGCCAATATCGAGCTCAAGGACAGACTTGGCGACGATCTCAACGGCAGCCATTCTTTCTCGCGGTTCAATCCGATGGCCGGGCTGACTTACAAGCTCATCCCTGGGATCAGCTTCTATGGCGGTTATGCAGAGGCGAACCGTGCGCCGACGCCGGCGGAACTCGCTTGCGCCGACCCTAACAGACCTTGCCTGCTCGAGAACTTTCTCGTTTCCGATCCACCTCTGAAGCAAGTCGTATCACGTTCGGTCGAAGCGGGATTGCGGGGGCAGATGGCGGCCGGGCAAGCTGCACCGGGCGGACGAGGCGTGGCACCTCGCCTGGAGTGGAGCGTGGGCTTGTTCCACTCGCTCAATTCGGATGACATCATCAACGTCGCCAGCGAGACGCAGGGGAGAGGCTACTTCTTGAATGCCGGGCGAACGCAGCGCCAAGGCGCAGAGGCCTCGCTGGCCTACCGTTCCAGCCGTTTCGACGCCTATGCCAGTTATGCGCTGGTCAACGCGACTTTCCGGGATGGGCTGGCGCTTACCTCGCCGCACAATCCGGCGGCCGACGAGAACGGCGAAATCCATGTCCAGAAGGGTGACCGTATGCCGATGATTCCGCGGCATAGGTTCAAGGTTGGCGCGGACTATGGCCTCACGTCTCAATGGCGGGTCGGCGCCGACCTCATTGCAGCGACTAGCCAGTTCTATCGTGGGGACGAGGGCAACGACACGAAGCCGCTGCCTGGCTACTGGGTGGTGAACCTGAAGACCAGCTACGAGGTCGCGAAGAACTTTCAGTTCTACGGCATCGTAGAAAACGTGTTCGACCGTCGCTTCGCGACGTTCGGCACCTTCTATGATACCGCGCCTTTGGCCGAGAGCCGCGGCCTGTCCGACCCGCGGACCATCACACCAGCGCCGCCGCTGGCAGCCTACGGCGG
>CANJPN010000339.1 GCA_947475855.1 Bradyrhizobiaceae bacterium | reverse complement strand
TCCGGGATTACGGCCACAGCCAAGTCGGTTACCTCAGCCGCGATCGATGACGTCACCGTCAAGAGCACCGCCGCGACTTTCGTCAACGAGGGCACGGGCACTATCCGCGCCGGCACGATGACGGCCGCTGCCAAAAGCGCCACCACGGCGCGCCTGCAGGGCTTTGCGTTTACCAGTGGCTCGTTGTCCGTGGCGCAGCCCACACGGGCTGCAGGCGCAGCGCCCATGGGTCTGGACGATGTCAGCGTCGCCGCCCCTGTGCTGGCGTTCGGTGCGCCGGTCGACGCGGCGGTCGCCTTCACCCACAAGAAGGACCGCGTGAGCGGCACCTTCAAGCTGCCGTCTCCCGAAGCGCTGACGGCAGGACCGGCCGTTCCTGCCAATGTCTCGCTGAAGGCGAGCCATGGTTCCGTTGATTTCGACGGCCGCATCGAAACGGGCTCGACCACATCCTTCAAGGGTCGCACGCGGGCTGCTACGACGTCGGTCGACGCGCTGGCAAACTGGCTCGGCATGAGCGTGCCTGCGACTGTCAAAGGGCCCGCCGATCTCGCCGGCGATATCGACGCCACATCGACGCGGGTTGTACTTGCCAATGGCCGCATTGGTCACGGTACGAACGTGCTCACAGGTTCCATGGCGATTGATATCGCAGGCGCACGGCCGAAGATTTCCGGCAAAGTGGCCTCCGACAAACTCGACGCCGACGCCTACCTCGGTGTCACGCCGGTCAAGCCGCGGCCTCAATTGCAGCCTGGTACATCTGCCGGTTCGAAGCCTCAGGTCATCGAGCCGGAAGTGCCGCTGGGCGACGTCTTCAAGACTTATATGCGCGCGATGCTCGATGCGCCGGTGAAGCGCGGCGGCACGATGGAGATACCGGCGATTCCGGCCGACGATCTGGTTCCGGCAGCTACCCGCGCGAAATCCAAGCAAGCATCATCCCCCTGGAGCGAAGTGAAGTTCGATCTGTCAGGCCTTCGGGCTGTCGATCTCGATGTCGAGTGGGCGGTGAAAAGCCTCGATGTCCGCGGCATGCAGTTCGTCGTGCCGCAATTGAAGACCGTGCTGGACGACGGGGCGCTCACGCTCGAAGGCAACGGCCTGGGCACCAAGGATGGCAAGCTCAGCGGCCGCGCTCGCATCGATGCGCGCCAGCCCGTGCCTGCCATTTCTGCCAAAGTAAAGGGCGAAGGCGTAGACCTCTACGCGATGTCGGAAGCGTTCGGGGTGACACCGCTGCTCGATGGCAATACCAGCATCGATGCCGACATCCGCTCCACGGGCAATTCGCAGAAGCAGCTCGTCGAGCAACTAACCGGAACCGTGCAGACAAACATGGCCCAGGGGCACGTCCTGGGCTACGACCTCGGCAACATCACGCTCAGCACCGTGATCCGCTGGCTGACCGGCAACCGCGAGTACGATCCTGAACGGCGCACGGCAGTCACTGGCCTCAACACGGACCTCAAGATCGAAAATGGCGTCGTGAGAGAATCGACGGTCACCATGGGCGGTCCGTTGCTTGGGGTTAAAGCGGAAGGCACCATCGGTATCGTGGAGCAGCGCCTCGATCTCAATGGCCGCGCGCGCATAGCCTCGTTCTTCAGCGGCCTGCCGTTTCGCGTATTCGGAAGCTGGTCGCGTCCAACGCTACAGCCGGACCTCAACCTCGCCAGCGTCTTCTCCCGCTCGGCGCCCGGCGAAGCTACAATCAGCGACATCATCGCCAACGCCGACATCAAACCCGATGCCGAGCTGGCGCTGCTGATCGGGCGCGTCATCCAGAAGGCGGGGCCCAGCGGTCTCGACGCCGGGACCAAAGTCCTGCTCGAAGGCATCCAGAAACGCGCCATCGGAAATTGAGGCTTCCTGCTTCGGAGGTCTCAACTCTCACCATTCACAACTCATGGCTTGCGCAAGCAGGCCATCCACGACACCTCGATTTGTCGCCTGATCAACGTGTCGTGGACGGCCGCCGTCGCGGCCGTGACGTAGCGTTTGAACATGGGCAATTGCTCGTAGTCGAGGGCAGTGTGACGTGCCCCCAGTTGCACCCATTGCCGTCGACAGGCCGTTCGCCCTAATGTCGTCCCTCATGGCGAACGCGATGCGAGGAGACGGCGATGGACACACCGGCATTCCACCAGGGAGGCGACACTGCGCTCGGCTTCGAATGGCCCGGCGAGGACGTCTCGCGCGTGCCGTTCCAGGTCTACACGGATCACGCGATCTACGACGCCGAGCAGCAGCGTATTTTCCAGGGGCCCACGTGGAACCTGCTGTGCGTCGAGGCCGAAATCCCAAATCCCGGCGATTACCGGACGAGCTATGTCGGCAACGCGCCCGTCATCGTCAACCGCGACGAGACCGGCCAGATCAACGCCCTGCTCAACCGCTGCGCCCATAAGGGCTCGCTCGTCTGCTACAAGCCGCACGGGAACGTGCGCGAGCTGACCTGCGTCT
Source organism: Bradyrhizobiaceae bacterium (assembly GCA_947475855.1). Taxonomy (GTDB): domain Bacteria; phylum Pseudomonadota; class Alphaproteobacteria; order Rhizobiales; family Hyphomicrobiaceae; genus CAMDPA01. Next base: position 4,397 of record CANJPN010000339.1, on the reverse strand, counting down.
ATCACAACTGGGTCTACGACCTAACCGGCAAGCTGACCGGGGTCGCCTTCAAGCGCGGTGTCGGCGGAAAGGGTGGGCTGACCGAGGATTTCGATCCATCTCAACATGGGCTGCGCCGTCTGCGGGTGGAGACCTACAAAGGTATCGTGTTCGGCACTTTTTCTGACGAGACGCCGCCATTCGTCGACTACATCGGCGGCGAACTCGCGGCCTGCATCGACCGCGTGATGATCAAGCCACTCAAGGTCCTCGGCTATCACAGCCAGATCCTGCCGAATAACTGGAAGCTTTACTCGGAGAACACCAAGGACAGCTACCACGCGAGCCTGCTTCACGTGTTCCACAATACGTTCGGCATCGTCCGGCCCTCGATGGGCGGTGGTATCAAGCTGTCGCCGAGTGGATGGCACCATTTGAGTTGGACCGAGCGCGTGGCCTTGGACGACCAATCGACCACCCGCGAGAAAGTGCGCTCGCTCAAAGACCAGTACAAGCTCGCCGATCCCTCGATGATGGCGCACAAGCTCGAGCTTGGAGATCTTGTTACGAACTCAATCCAGAGCGTGTTTCCAGGTACCGTGATCCAGCAGATCCAGAACTGCCTGGCTGTCCGTCAGCTCGTTCCGCGCGGCGTCGATCGCTCCGAGCTGTTCTGGACGATCCTCGGCTTCGAGGATGACGATGCCGAGATGATCGAACACCGCCTGAAGACAAATAACCTCGTCGGTCCCGCAGGCTTCATCTCGATGGAGGACGGCTGCGTCGGCGGCTGGGTGCAACACGCGGCGCAATCCGATCCTGCCAGCCGCACCGTGATGCCGATGGGCGGCCGCACGATCGAGCCGAGCCAGGGCAGCCGCGTCACCGAAAGTGCCGTGCGCGGCTTCTGGAAGGCGTGGCGCGAGTGCATGCACGTTTGATGAATTGTACGCAGGGTGCGGTAAGCGAGACGAACCGCACCGCTTCACCGCACGCCGGTGTGGTACGGGCCGTTGCCCTACCGCACCCTACAAAAACAATCGCATGCTCGACCGAAGTGCGCCGCAGGCGCACGAGCGTCGGGGAGCCAGCACAAGAAGCGTCGAAGGCACATTATGGATTCCACGACTAAGCCGCCACTCTTCCAGGACACCACTCCTGACGCGCTGCACGTGCGCGCGCGCATCGAAGCCTTCAACGCCGACTATGCCAATGCGATCGACAGCGACCGGCTGGAGGAATGGCCGCGGTTCTTCACCGAGGATGGCGTCTATCGCGTCATCACCCGCGAGAACCGCGAGCGTGGACTTCCCTTGAGCCTCATCTACGCTACGGGCCGTGGCATGCTGTCCGACCGGATCACCGCGCTGCGTACCGCCAACATCTTCGAGCCTCACGTTTACTGCCATCAGATCAGCGCGACGAAACTGATCGGCCGCGACGGCAATGGCTGGCGTGCAGAGAGCAATTTCGCGGTCTTTCGCACGTTGATCTCGGGACCGATGATCGTGTTCGTCTGTGGCCGCTACGTCGATCGCCTGGTGGAAGGCGACGGCCATCTCCTCCTTGCCGAACGCAACTGCGTCCTCGACAGCCGCCAGGTTGATACACTGCTGGTAATACCTGTCTGAGACAGTCGAGCCGAACTAAGACTACCTCACCAGGGCCAGCAGAATTATCCATGCGCAAAGGTCGGCGACCTGTTGCATGGCGCCAAGGACGTCGCCGGTTTGACCGCCGATCTGGCGCATGGCGAAGCGTGCCATCAAGAATTGGGCGATGACTACTCCAACCGCGATGCCAAGCGCGGCAACCAAGGTCGGCAGAACCGCAAGGCCAACGAATCCCAGGGTGACCGCTACGACGGCCCTTGCCGCAGTGCCACTGGAGGCTGCATGGCCCATTCCATCGCTTCGGGCCGGCGGTACAAATGCCAGGATGACGGGAAGCCCAGCGCGGCTTGCGATAGCGATAGCGACAATGGCCACTGCGGCATGATGCATATCCTGCCCCGCTAAATCGGCCACCGCAGTCCATCGCAATCCAAGCGCCAGAATCAACGCCAGCGTCCCAAAGCTTCCGATGCGGCTGTCGCGCATGATCGCCAGTTTTTGGGCTCGGTCCTTCCCACCACCGAAACCGTCCGCCGTATCTGCAAGACCGTCCTCATGCAGCCCGCCAGTGACCACAACGCCGGCCGCCACCGCAAGCCCCGCAGCAATTGCTGGCGCAAGACCTACAGAAATGGCGCCTGCCAGAACAGTTGCGGCAATGGTTCCGACGCATAGTCCGGCGAATGGAAAGGCCCAGCATGCGTCCGCTATCGATGGCATTGGATCGGACAGGCGACCGACGGGTAAGCGCGTCAGCAGCATCAAAGCCAATCGCATTTCGTCCAGTCTGGCGCGCGCGATCTGAGCCGGGCGGTTCATGCCGTCGCAACTCCGGCTTCGGCAAAGGTCGCCATCCCGTTATGACAAGCGAGAGCCGCGCGCACGATGCCGAGCGCCAACGCCGCGCCAGAGCCTTCACCGAGACGCATGTCGAATTCGAGGACCGGTCGCTTGCCCAATGCTTGCAGAAGCCGGCGATGCCCGGGCTCTGTGCTGGCGTGGCCGACAAGGCAATGATCCAGCAGTCGCGTGTCGGCGGCGAACAGGACCGCCGCGGCGGCCGTGCAGATGAACCCATCGAGGATGACCGGAATTCGAGCTGTGCGCGCTGCCAGTATCGCCCCGCAAATCGCCGCCTGCTCACGTCCTCCAAACGCCGCCAGCGTGGCCATTGCGCCTAGCCCGTGGTGCCGTGCCAAACCCTTTTCGATGGCGCGAACTTTGCGATTGATGCCGGCTTCGTCCGATCCGGTGCCGGGGCCGACCCAGTCTCGTATTGCACCTCCGAAAAAGGCACAGCAAAGCGCGGCTGCAACGGTCGAGTTCCCGATCCCCATTTCGCCGAGGAGCAGGATATCGGCCTGGACGTCGACTGCTGCGGCCCCTCGATTGAGCGCGGCGAGACATTCCATGTGGCTCATCGCCGGGAATTCGGTGAAATCCGATGTCGGCCGTTCCAGATCGAGTGCGATGACCTGCAGATCTGCGCCGGAGACCCGACAGAGCTGATTGATCGCCGCGCCACCCACCTGGAAGTTGGCGACCATTTGAGCTGTCACTGCTTGCGGATAGGGGTTCACGCCCTGTGCGCAGACACCGTGATTACCTGCAAACACCAAAGCCTGCGCGCGGTTGATCTCCGGGCGTGGCGTGGCGCGCCAGGCGGCCATGAACTCGGCCAGTTCTTCAAGACGCCCGAGCGATCCTGGTGGTTTGGTAAGGCTGGCCTGGCGTTCACGAGCAGCGGCCGCCGACGCCGCATCTGCCAGCGGCAGCCGGTCGGCTAAACCTGCAATCTCGCGGAAATCGAGCATCGAGTATTGGGAAGTCGTCATTCATTTGACTTTCAGAGGCAGGCCCGCGACGGCAAAGATCACGTCGTCGGCTGCCTTGGCGACCCATTGATTGAGCAAGCCGGCTGCGTCCCGGAATTCTCTCGCCAGCGGATTGTCAGGCACGATACCGCCCCCGACCTCATTCGTGACGATGATCACCGGATCGACCTGGCAGGGAAGGGCCGCGACCAGGGTACGCGCCGCCGATTGCCAATCGTGACCACCGAGCATCAAGTTCGTGAGCCATAGAGTCAGACAATCGACCAGCCTAGGCCCGCGGCCGTCGGTCGCGTTCAAGGCCCCTGTCAAATCGAGCGGCTCCGGATGCGTCACCCAACACGGACCACGCCGAGCCTGATGCGCGGCGATGCGCGCGGCCATCTCGGCATCCCTAGCCTCGGCAGTTGCGATATAGATGGCGGACGGCGCCAGGCTGAGAGCCTGCGCTTCCGCGATGGCGCTCTTACCCGAGCGCGCGCCGCCGGTGACTAGAATCGTCTTGCCCATGGTTCCTCTGGTAGGTTGCGCCGCCACAAAGCAGATATGGCCGGGGCGCGAAAGGATTAAGGCGTTCGTGAAGCGTCCGATGACGACAGAATTGATCTTGGTTCGCCACGCGCCGACCCGCAACGACGGGCTGCTTGCTGGCCGCACGGACGTGCCTGCCGATTGTTCCGATACCCGGTCTTTCGTAGATCTGCGAGCCGCTATCGGTGACGTCGACCACCGGGTCGCCAGTCCCGCACGTCGCTGCATCCAGACCGCTGCGTCCCTATGGCCCGACCTTCCCGTACCAGCCATAGATGCGCGGCTATGGGAACAGGATTTCGGCGACTGGGAAGGCCTTGCGCATTCCGCTTTGCCCGATCTTGGACCACTGCCGCCAGCCGAGTTGGCGGCACACCGCCCGCCGAACGGCGAAAGCTTCGGTGATCTGTGTGCTCGCGTTCACCCGGTGCTGGAAGCTCTG
>CANJPN010000338.1 GCA_947475855.1 Bradyrhizobiaceae bacterium | reverse complement strand
CGGCTCCGGCCTCGTTCTGAAGGAGCGCCTCGACGCAGTGGCCGCGACGATGGCTTGCCACGGGAGCGTCCGCGCCGGCCGCCGCCTCACGCCCGAGGAGATGAACGCGCTCCTCCGCGAGATGGAAGCGACTCCGAAGGCAGGCCAGTGCAATCACGGCCGCCCGACCTACGTCGAATTGAAGCGCGGCGACATCGAGCGCCTGTTCGGCCGGCGGTGATGTGGGGCTCTACGGTCATTCCGAACAATCGCTGAATCGTAAATCGGGCTTCCCCCTCTAGCCTCACGGCTTTCACACAGACGAGTCGCAAGAGGAAACCTTGAAGCTCGGATAACCGAATTTGCGAATTGCCTCTCCCTCCCCAGCGGGGAGGGGAAGGGGTGGGGCGGCTCATCGGGAGAAACTTTCCCGTAAATCGCCCCCACAACTCCTGGAAATCACCCCATCCCTGCCCCTCCCCATTCAGGGGAGGGGAAGACTTCCCCGTTTGACGGTTGCATCTGGGGCACGTGAAGCCGATGTGTGCATCCCGTAGCCTCCGGCCCTACGGGCCACCTTCCCCACATTGGGGGGAGGAGAATCGAGAGGTTGGCTTGAAATTCGACGCAGTTATTGTTCGTAGCCGCGCTCTAAGCACCCACGCGCCGCGCGAAGTCCTCATAACCGAACTTCCGCACCACACGGTACGTGCCGTCCTTCTCGAGCACCGCCAGATCCGGCAGTGGCGTGCCGTTGAACGTCGTGCTCTTTACGAACGAATATTGCGCCATGTCGCCGAACACGACGCGGTCGCCGACCTTGAGTGGGTGATCGAACGAAAACTCGCCGATGACGTCGCCGGTCATGCACGTCTTCCCGCCGAGAATGTAGTCGTGGCGCTTCTCGCCGGGCTTGCCGGCGCCGACGACCGGTGGGGTGTACGGCACCTCCAGCACGTCCGGCATGTGCGTCGAGGCGGACGTATCGAGGATCGCGATGTCTTTCTCGTTGCGATGGATGTCGAGCACCGTCGACACCAGCCAGCCCGCGTTGACCGTGAGCCCGCCGCCCGGCTCCAGGATAACGTCCACGCCGTGCTTTGCGCGGAATTCCTTGATCGCCGCGATCAGTTTGCTGACGTCGTAGCCCGGTTTGTTGATGAAATGACCGCCGCCGAAATTCACGGACTTCACGCGCGAGATATACGTTGCGAAGTTGCGGCTCACGTGCTCGATCAGGCTAACAGATCCTTCAGCCATGCTTTCGCAAAGCGCATGCGCGTGCAGGATGTCGATGTCGCCCCACGGCATGCCGTCGAGCGTGTCGGCCGTCGCGCCGAACCGCGAGCACGGCGCGCACGGATCATAGAGCGCCCCGCCCAGCGTCGCGTTCGAATAGCCCGGATTGATGCGGATGCCGACGTGCTTGCCGCCGGCCGCCTTCACCATCGGCAGGAACCTCTGAAGCCGGCTAGCCGAGTTGAAATAGATGTGCTCGGCAAGTTTCAACAGGTTGCGCACCTCTGTCTCTGAAAAGGCGGGCGCGTAGACGTGCACCTCTTTGCCGAACGTCTCCCGCCCGAGCCGTGCTTCGTACTCGCCGCTCGCCGTCGTGCCGTCGAGAACCTCGCGCATCATCGGGAACACGGCAGGTAGCGCGAACGCTTTCGTGGCGAGCAGCACCTTTGCGCCGCTTTCGCGTTTGATGCGCGCGGCCGTGTCGAGATTGCGCTGCAGCAGCGCGGCGTCGATCACGACCGCAGGCGTCGCGATATCGGGCGGCAGCTTTGGCATCATGGACATCACGGCTCCGTGTTGGAATCCGGGCCTATATGGCATCCCCCAGCGCCCGTTACCATGGCCACGAAGGGGGGAGGGGGAATGCCCTGATTGGTCTACGAACGCGGCTGCGGGCCTGCTAGGCTCCGGCTCAACGCGAAACGAGGAAGCGCCCATGGCAAGGATTTCGACGGTCGAACAGCTTCGCACGCATTACGGCGAGGCGCACGAGCGCGCAGTACTGAAAGAGACTGCGCGGCTGCACCGCCATCATATCCGCTTCATTGAACTGTCACCTTTCCTGGCGATCTCCTCGACCGGCGCCGATGGCCGCGGCGACGTCTCCCCCCGCGGTGAGAAGCCTGGCTTCGTTCATGTTATCGACGACGTCACGCTGGCGATCCCAGACCGTCCCGGCAATAACCGGCTCGATACGCTCACCAATATCGTTACCAACCCGAATGTCGGCCTGCTTTTCATGTTGCCGGGCGTGAACGAGATCCTGCGCGTCAACGGCGAAGCAGAATTGCGCGATGACCACGATCTGCGCCGCCGTTTCGAGGTCCAGGGCAAGCAGCCCACGCTTGTCATCCAGGTCCATGTGAAGCAGGCCTACCTGCATTGCGCCAAGGCGCTGATGCGCTCCGCACTGTGGGACGCTGCGACCAAGGTCGAACGCAGCGTTCTGCCGACCATGGGTGAAATGCTGCGCGACCAGATCGGTCCTCAGGTCGAAGCGGAGCCAGAGGCTGCCGCCATCGCCCGGTACAAAACTCAGTTTTATTGATCTACTGCGGTACGACGAGCTGTTGACCGACCTTGATGTTGCGGCCGGTCAGCCGGTTGGCTTGCATCAGTGCCGTCACGGTAATCCCGTGTGCCTGTGCGATGGATTCCAGCGTGTCACCCTGGCGTACCTTCACCTTCCCCAGGATGCCGATACTCGTACTCGTTGCCAGCGGCGGCGGTGGGGGCGCATTGCGGGCGACAGGCGCTGGCCGTCCCGGCGATGGTATCGGCGTGATCGCGGACGTTTCCACGGGGCTGTTGGAAGACCATTCCTGCGCCTTGCCGGTCACCGGATCGCGCCCGCCACGATAGGTGCCGCTCGGTGGGCCATCCGCGTCGAACTTCGACGGCTGCTGCCAGGTCTGCTGCTGCGATGGCTGTTGCTGTGGCGCAGAGCCGTTCGGCTGTGCCAGGGGGGTATTCGGGGATGAGCTGCAACCCTGCAGCAGGGCCACCAGCATGACAGCAGCACACGTGCACAGCGGCAAATTGCGCCGCGAAGCCCGCAATTGTTCCACTTTGATCCTGTGCCTGCCTTGCATAGCGCCATTCCGAAGGAATCGAATTCAAGACATATAGTAGTCGCTTGCCCGCCCGATACCAACTCGTGCGCAAGCAAAGACTTTCACCCTATACTGGCAGATCTTGCGCCAACCGAGGCAAATCTACAGCAGCCTGGAGTTTGAGGCGACACCTAGTAGCGCTTGCCCGACGAGCTCGAAATTCGCCGCGTGCGCCTGTACTTGCTGGGTCAACGTGTGAATATCCCGGAAGCGGCGCTCGAACGGCCCGCCAGCAAATATCGCCTGCGCACCCGCCGCTGTATAAGCGAAATCGGCTACGGCCCGTGCTTCCGCTGTCGCCCATGTGGTGGACAGTCGCATTCGAGCTCGCAGTTCAGGCGTGAATGATCTGCCATCGCCAGCTAAGGCATAGGTCTCCCGCGCTGTCGTCAGCATCAGAAGGCGCGACGCGGCCAGGCGTGCTTCGCATTTCGCGATTTCGGCCTGAATCACCCCGCTGTCTCTGAGCGGACGCCCGGTGGTGCGCTCGGATTTCGACTTCGCGACCTCCAGGAATGCGTCGAGCATGGTCCGCGCGATGCCGAGCGCCATGGCCGAGATGCCGAACGCGAACATCGTCATACCGCTGAATTGGTAAAGTGGCCCGTTCTCACGGCGCTCATCGGCGGCTTCTCGGCGATAGGTCCGCTTGGCAGGCACGAACAGCTCGTTGACGGAATAACTGTCGCTGCCGGTGCCCTTGAGGCCGATGACGTTCCAATCGCCCTCGATGCGAGCAGCCGCGCGGGGGAAAATCGCAGTTCGTTCTATTGGTTCGCCGGCCGCGTCCCGCCTCGGTTGCCCATCGGCCTCGATCAACGTGCAATGCCCGCCTAGCCACTGCGCGTGCCGGTTTCCGCTCGCGAAGTGCCATTTGCCCGTGACGATGTATCCGTCGTCAGCGGCCCTCGCGGTGGCGCCTGTTCCCGATGGTCCCCACGCCAGAACGGCATCGCGCGCGCCGAATACTTCCTGCGCGGCATCCGGTGCAAGATAGGCCGCCGACAGTGAGCAGCCGCAGCCTTGCGCCACCACCCAAGCGATGCTGCAGTCGGCACTGGCCAGGGCTTCCACAACCTCGATGAAAACCGCAGGCGGCGTCTCCAATCCGCCGACCGAGGCCGGCAGCAGCATTCGGAACAACCGGGCCTCGTGCAGTGCATCGAGAATGACCTGTGGCAATGCGCCGTGAAGCTCGGTCTCCGCGGCAGCCGCTTCGAGCACCGGTCGCAGGTTCCGTGCTGCAGCCAACAACTCGTGCGCCTGGTAAAATGCGCTTGAAGAGTGACGTTGCATTTGGCCGGACGTACCTTCCGCCGTGGGGCAAACCTCAGTTTTTCGCCGTTGCAGCGTTGAGCCGTGCGGCGACTTCCGGCGTAGTCTTGGAAACCGTGGTGACGATCCTGTCGAGCTCTGCTCCTGGCACGATGTCGATGTCCTGTTTGCTGCGTTGCGCATCGGCGAGGAACGTAGCATCCGTAGCCAGCGCCTCGAATGCCTTACGCAGAATCTCGAGGCGCTCCGGGGGAGTGCCGGGCGGCGCCACGATCGGCCGGGCCATCGTCTTCTGCGTGAAGTAGAGTTCCAGCACTTTCCGGTCGATCTCGCTTTTCGCGAATTCCATCGGCAGCGGCACCTCAGGCAGATCCTTGTGCTTGGTCAGTGCTCCTTGCATCAGGATGCGCACTTTGCCGTCCGCCAGCCAGGTCGGCCGCACCGCCTTGAGGCTGGAGAAGCCCCAATCGCCCGAGCCCTGCACCTCGTTGCGCTCCATCGCCAGGATGGCCTCGCTGGAGCCCGGGTAGCCCGCGACGATCTTGAACTTCATGCCGAGCAGGTTCTTGTAGAGAAGCGGTGAGATTTCCGGATCGCTGCCCGCTTGCGCCCCGACGATCAGCTCATGTTCCAATAGATCCTTGGCGGTGCGATGCGGTGTGGTCGCCAGCGATACCACAAGGCCGGTCTCGGTGTTGAGGCTGCCGACCCAGTTGAGCTTGTCGATCTCGAACAGCACGCCCTTCGGGTTGACGATCTTGGCAAGCAGCGTCCCCCGTTGCAGCGCGCCGATGACGGTGCCGTCTCGCGGCGCCTGATTGTAGAGGTGGTTGTTGGCGGCCAGGCTTGCAGCTCCGGGCATGTTTTGAGGCACGACCGTCGGATTGCCGGGGATCAATCGACCGAAGTGCCGAGCCAGCAGCCTTGAAATCACGTCGTATCCACCGCCCGCACTCGATCCGATGATCAACGTGAGTTGCTTGCCGGCGTAGAAGTCGGCCTGCGCGTTTGCTTCGTTCGGCAGCGTCATTGCAAGAGAAGCTGTCACGAACCCTGCGAGCGATGCGGCAAGGCCCGTCTTTCCGCCCATCGCTGCTCGCTTGAGTCTAGCCGCCATGTTGACCGCCATGTTGATCCTTGGTCCGATTAGCCGCGTTCTTGACTGTAGGTCACGGCTCAATGTCAGAGCAAGCCACAGCGTTCGCGTGTCGCTTGACCTTGGCAATGGCGCGCTCTAGCGGTCGGCAGGTTCCAGCCAGGAGGTCTTATGAAAATCGTGCTCGTCGCGATGACGGTGAAACCCGAGGTCATTGCAGCGTTCAGCGAGGCCTGCGGCAGTGCCGCCGTGGTCGTCGAGACCGAGCCGGCGGCCATTTCCGCGATGCCCGGCGCCAACGCTGTCGTCGTCTCCGACAATGCGTATACACCGGCTTTGGCCAAGGCCATCGCTGCCGCCCCCTCGCTCGCCTGGATGCAGATCCTCACGGCTGGTTACGACAACATTACCCGGCTTGGCGCGCCCGTCCGCGCAACGATTACCAGCGTTGGTGATGTGTTTTCGCCGTCCGTCGCTGTCCATGCAGTATCGCTGATGCTGGCGCTGCAACGCGGCGTGCATCGCATGGTCGAGCAGAAGGCGCGCCGTTCTTGGGACAAGTCGCTGCCATCGATCATGGTGATGCCGGAAGGCAAGACAGTGGTCGTGCTGGGGTTTGGGAGCATCGGCCAAGAGGTAGCCAAGCTCGTCGCGCCGCTCGGCATGAAGGTGATCGGATTGAATCGTACCGGAGCGGCACATCCGCTTGCGGCAGAAGTTCATAAGACAGAGACGCTGCAACGTATTCTACCGCTGGCCGACGCCTTGATCGTTGCAGCACCACTCAATCCGTCGACACTGGGGATCGTGGGCGCGGCGGAACTTGCCCTGATGAAGAAGTCGGCGTTTCTCGTCAACATATCGCGCGGCAAGCTGGTCGACACGATGGCACTGCTGGCGGCGTTGGCCGAAGGCCGAATTGCAGGCGCGGGTCTCGACGTCACCGAGCCCGAGCCATTGCCGCCCGATCACCCGCTGTGGGACGCGCCGAATCTGATCGTTTCGCCGCATGTTGCAGGCGCGGCCGGTTCATACGGAACCGAGCGGCAAATCGCGCGGGTGAGCGCCAACATTCGCAGCTTCCTGAAAGGCGAGGCCGTGCAACACGTCGTCCGGCCGTGAGCCGCAAAACAATTTATTTATCATTGTAAGTAACGACGTTGCAGCGCGTGTTTGCGGCGAAATCCCTGTCGCGTAAGGGATGAACCTTGCGGGCATTTAACCAATTCAGACATCGAACTTAATGGCTCTGTTCCGTTCCAATGTAGCGCTATCCTCTAAGCCAAGGCGCCAGCCAGACAGGATCGCGGCGTGAGCTCGTGTCCGTCGCGCTCGATCATGCGGCGCCAGCCGAGGTAGCTCGGCAGATATTTCGACGCCACGCCTTT
>CANJPN010000337.1 GCA_947475855.1 Bradyrhizobiaceae bacterium | reverse complement strand
GACGAAACCAGCGAGAATGTCGACGTTGTCGCGAACGACCAGCTCCTGCGCGAGGCGCTTGGCGACATCGGGCGCGATGCCGCCAGTGTCTTTACGGATGAATTCGAGCTTCCGGCCCGCGACGGTGTCGCCGTTTTCCTTCACCCACAACTTGATGGCATTGTCCATCTGGGTAGCGGCGTCTGCGAACTGGCCGGAGTACGGCATGATCAGACCGATTTTCACAGCACCTTGTGCCTGCGCGCCATTTACAGCGACAGTGGCGGCGGCGAGCGCGGCGATGCCGGCCGCAGCGATAGAAGCGAGACTACGCATGGTTTTCCTCCCTTCCCGGAACGATGACCTTAGAATGACCTGGTCAAGTCTGCCCGGGTTGCAAACTGCCGCCGACCGTACCGGCGTTGTAAGGGACGGTCAATTCGGCGCAAGGCGTAGTTGCGGCTGCTTGCGCCACCGGTCTAGGGCCTCGGGCATTGCAGGGCGATACCTGCTGGCTTCTCGCCCCCGGGGTTGCCAAAAGCGGACTGCGATGCTCTGCACTATCGATCGAACTTGAATGACCTCGGAGACCCCGCATGTCGGCTGACGTTCTGATTTCACCCTCGATCCTATCGGCTGATTTTGCCAAGCTCGGGGAGGAAGTGCGCGCCATCGACCTGGCTGGTTGCGACTGGGTACACGTCGACGTAATGGACGGCCACTTCGTGCCGAACATCACGATCGGGCCCGCCGTCGTCGCCGCAATACGCCCCCACACCAAGAAGCCGCTCGACGTTCACCTGATGATCGCGCCCGTGGATCCTTACATCGAGGCCTTTGCAAAAGCCGGTTCCGACATCATTACGGTTCACGCCGAGGCCGGCCCTCACCTCGATCGCTCGCTCCAGTTGATCCGCAGCCTCGGCAAGAAGGCCGGCGTTTCGCTGACGCCGCACACGCATGAGAGTGTGATCCAGTATGTGCTGGACCGCCTCGACCTCGTCCTCGTCATGACAGTGAACCCGGGCTTCGGTGGCCAAGCCTTCATTCCGGCAATGGCTGACAAGATCGCCGCAATCCGGCAGATGATCGGCAATCGCCCTATCCACCTGGAGGTCGACGGCGGCGTGAACCCTGCGACGGCCGCGGTTTGCGCCAGGGCCGGTGCAGATGTGTTGGTCGCCGGCAACGCTGTGTTCCAGGGGGGTAAATACGCGGAGAATATAAAGGCCATCAGAACGGGTGCTGCCACCATTTCAGCCTGAGCGTCGGTTGCACCTTTCTGCCGGTTCTTGCGTGAACTCGGGACGAAATGTGCCATCAATGCATCACGGAAGCACCGCAAACTGGATTAAGATTGTGGAACGGATGCAACTCCGCTGGCTGCCTCTGCGGCTGGTGCCTGATATTTTTGCGGTGGCCAACGCGTCATTCTTACGTCCAATAATCACCAGCGCTGCCGGGAATTGAGAGCCGAAGACCAATGTTCGATGTATTGATTGTGTATGCGCCGGATGATCGTGCAGTGGCCAAAAGCTGCGCCGACTATCTCGCCAAGCAAGGCTATAGGGCCGAATGGGCATCGCCTGTCGCAAAGCGCGGCAAAGCCGGTGACGTCGTCCGTGCCGAGGTATTGTCGGCCAAAGCCGTCGTCGTTATCTGGTCGACGATTGGCTCTCGTTCTCGACAACTCTTGAGAGAGGCCGAAGTCGCAGCCTCTACAGGGCGGCTCGTCGTTGCTCACGTCAAGACTTTGCCGATCGGAACCGCACCGGCGGATATCCAGAGCTTCATCGTCGGTCCTGCGAACGAGCCCGAACGCATCGGCGAGGCTCTTCGCGCAATGGGACTTCACGGCGCCAGTGCAGGAGGCCCGGAGCCGGGCCTGACCCCCGGTTCGATAGAGGAGGCGATTCTAGCCGACCGGTCTTGGACATTCGTCGATGGCCGTGGCGACCCGACCCTCATCCACTACTTCATGCGTCGGTTTCCCGCTGAGGAGTTCTCCGGCAAGGCAAGGGCGAGGTTATCCGAACTCGCAGGCGTGGACGAGCCTGACGGCAACACGCGCCGGCCGCTTTTCGCGCTTCTGGGGTCCGTGCTGGCTGGAATTGCGATCGGTATCGGCTTCTTCTTCTTCACGCCTGCCCGCAAGCCTGTTCGCGTCGTCGTCGCAGCCGGCGGCGCCGATGGCACCTACGTCCGCATGATGGAGCGCTATAACGCGCATCTACGCCCTCTCGGCGTCGAGCTTGTGGCCAATGATCAATCATCAACCGGATTTGGCAACGTTCAGTTGCTGGCGGATGGCAGGGTCCAGGCCGCCTTCATCAAGGGGGGCTTTGCCGGCGCCCTTCGCGACCCGGACTACTTGAACGCAGAGCGCATCAAGAACCGTGGCAGTGCCTGGGATCATGACTGGACTAAGCGCCTCGATCGCTTTCACTCGCTTGGGCGTGTGGCAGTCGAGCCATTGTGGGTATTCACGTTTGGCAGCGCGGAGACGCATCGTCTGAATGAACTTAACGGGGAGCCGATCCACGTCGGCTCGATGGAAAGTGGCACGCGCACACTCTCGGCGCTGCTTCTGGAACGCAACGGCGTGCGCTTCAAGCCGGCGATGTGGCTTGATCACCCGCTGAAGGTGCCGAAGGCGGGCGAGCCGAAGCCTCTGGGCGAAGCGCGCGCGCTATTCCTGCAGCAGCCCGCCGAAACGACGATGGTCCAGGCGCTCCTCCAAAATCTTGCGCCGGAAAAGCAATTCGACAAGAGCCGCATAGTTCGCGCCGCCGCCTTCAGCCCGCGCGGTAGTCGTCTGGCCGTAGCGTTAGGCGACCAGACCGCGCGTGTCTGGGATGCCAAGAACGGCAAGGAGATCGCGCTTCTCAAAGGCCATGCCGACGAGATCAACGACATCGTTATGAGTCCGGATGGCCGCCGCGTTGCGACTGCGGGCGACGACGACCGGATCCGTATATGGGATGCGGCGACCGGCACGCAGCTCGGAGAGTTCGCCGGTTCCGGCAAGGATATAAACAGCGTGGCCTATAGCCACGACGGTCGCTTCTTGGTGTCCGCCTCCGATAGCGACCGGGCGACCATGCGCGACGCAGAGACGGGAGCTGTCGTTCGCTACTTCGGCGGGCAGGAGGACGACGTTAATTCTGCCGCCTTCAGTCCTGACGGCAAGCGGGTCGTGACAGCCTCGCGCGACAGCACAGCGATGGTGTTCAACGCCGAGACCGGTGATGTCCTGCACGTCCTTGTCGGGCACGAGAAGGCCGTCTCGTCGGCCCAGTTCAGTCCGGACGGAAAGCTGATCGTGACCGCGTCGTGGGATGGAACCGCACGCATCTGGGATGCCGAAACTGGCCGCGCCAGGCTGATCCTGGCCGGACATACCGATCTCGTTCGCTCGGCCGAATTCAGCCCAGACGGCACCAGGATCATTACGGCCTCCTGGGACGACAGCGCCCGGGTATGGGACGTCGCGACCGGCACGTTGATCCGTATCCTCAACGGATTGCGCAGCAACGTGAACGCAGCCGGGTTTAGCCCCGACGGCAAGCTCGCCATGACGGCTTCTCAGGACGGTCACATCCGTCTTTGGGATACCACGACTTGGGCCAACGTCGCCGACTTCACGACTGATGGGAATGCAGGAGGCGGCAAGGGCCACGGTCCTCAGCGGCAATTGCACCTGTTGAACTTCGAAGGTGACGCTGACGCCTACATCTCCCGATATCCCTTCCTCTCGAAGGTTCAACTGCCCAAGGGAGCAATCGCGCTCGAGCCGCACATTCCAGCCGAGCCGGTCACACTGCTGGCGACGTCCGTGGCGCTGGTCGTCGATCGCGCATGGGCAGACCAGAATAAATCGCTCGCTCGCGCAATTGCCGATGCCATCGTCCATAAGCCCTTGCCCGGCATCGACGAGACGACGCGCAAGCCGCGCATGTTCTTCCGCAGCGGTCAGTATCCCACCCTGAACGAACCCGAGTACGAGGTCTCGCCGCTGGCTCCGCCAATCTACAAGTCGGGGGACCTCCCGTTCCTGCTTGGCAAGCTGGCGCGGCTGACGTGGATGCCGTTCGGCGTCGCGGCCTGGATCGACGAACACGCGGGAACCCTGGTGCTATCTCTGGTGCCGCTGCTGGGCTTGCTCGTGCCGCTGGTCCGGGCCGTTCCAGCGATCTACAATTGGACGATACGGCGTCAGATTCTCTACTGGTATCGGAGGCTCCAAGCGCTTGAACGTCGCCTCGATTTCGAGGAGCGGATCGCCCATCCCGAGCGCACGACGCCGGAGATCGATCGCATCGACTCGGCCGTCAGCAAGATCCAGGTGCCGCTCAATTACTCGGATCAGTATTACGATCTGCGCCAGCACATCGAGATGGTCCGACAGCGGTTGGCGTCGCGCATGGCGGCAGCCGGCGCACCTCCGCCGCCGCCCCGCCAGTAGCTGCCGAAAACGCGAGGGATGCCTCGATCGAGCTTCACGAAGCAACGGCGCTTGCCGTGGCGGCTCTGCGCCCCGATACTCTCTTACTAGAGCAGTATCCGATCATACGCGATCGCCGGGGGCGATCGAATGATCGGATACTGCTCTAAGCTCTATAATCTAGAGCATCTTTATCAGACCAGCGAATCGCGAAAGCGATTCCGTCTGGTCGGATGATGCTCTAGCCCGGAAGAAGGGCAGGCAGGGAAGATGCCTGGAAGAATGACGAGTAAGCGCTGCAAGCTGCAGAACGGCATCGCTGTTACTCTGCGTGCTGTGCTGCAATGGGCTCTTCCTGCTTTGCTCATAACGATAGGTGCATCGGCCGTGAGTGCAGACGAGATCCGGGTATTCAGCGGCGGCGCGCCGCAACACGTGCTCCAGAGCCTCGCTCCGGAGTTTGAGAAGGCGACCGGCCACAAACTCGACTTCACCTTCGCACTCGTCACTGCGATCCAGCAGAAGTTGGCGGTTGGCGAGAAGGCCGATATTGTTATGCTGCCTGCGCCGTTGCTTTCGGTGGTGGAGAAGGCGCTTCCGTTCGAAACGGGCAGCCAGACCTCGATTGCGCGCGTCGGCATCGGCGTCATCGGGCCGTCTTCCGCCAAGCACGTCGGCATCTCCACGGCAGACGCGGTCCGGACAGCGCTGCTCGACGCGCGTGCTGTGGCATTTCCGGATCCATCGACGCCAAGCGGTGGCCATCTCGCACGTATGCTCGATCAACTCGGTATCGCAGAAAAAGTCCGCCCCAAGATCATCAACAAAGCGGCGATCCACGGGGGCGGGGATCTCGTTGCAAAAGGTGAGGCTGACCTGGGGTTCTACTTGCTCAGTGAGGTGAACAGGATCCCGGGAATCACGGTTATGGGCCTTCTGCCGCCGGCATTGCAGAGCTATGTCGAATATGCCGCCGCGATCCCCGCAGGCAGTGCGCACCTTTCTGGCGCGAAGTCGCTCATTCGCTTCTTGACCGATCCGTCGCGCCGGTCGCAGTGGCTGGCGTCGGGCTTCGAGCTTGCAGCGGAAGCCAAGTGAGCGCCGCCGCACATGCATACCCCCCAATGAAACGTCTGGTTCGGATTGAGAGTTCATGACCGATACAAAGCCGCGCAACATCCTATTCATCATGGCCGACCAGTTGCGCTGGGACTATCTCTCCTGCGCGGGGCATCCGCATCTGACGACGCCGAACCTCGACAAGCTCGCGGCGCGCGGCGTACGCTTCACGCGGGCCTACGTGCAGAGCCCCGTGTGTGGCGCATCGCGGATGAGCTTCTACACTGGCCGCTACGTCGGCTCGCACGGCGCGACATGGAACGGTGTTGCGCTGAAGGTCGGCGAGATGACGCTCGGCGACTACGTCCGGCAACTCGGCAGTGAGGCGGTTCTCGTTGGCAAGACGCACATGATCGCAGACACCGAGGGCATGGAGCGGCTCGGCGTCGATCCGAAATCGATCATCGGCGTGCGCGTCTCCGAATGCGGCTTCGATCCCTTCGACCGGGATGACGGCTTGCACGGTGTCGGTCCCGATGGCCGCTATACGAACCCGCCGCCGCGCTACGAGAACTATCTGCGTGAGAAGGGCTACACCGGCGACAAGCCTTGGCACGACTGGGCCAACGCAGCGCAAGGTCCTGGCAACACGCTCGCATCGGGCTGGGCGATGCGCAATGCGCGCCTTCCCGCGCGCGTCAAGGAGGAGGATAGCGAGACCCCTTACATGACCAAGCGCGCGATGGAGTACATCACGGCCGCCGGCGACAAGCCGTGGGTGATGCACTTGTCTTTCATCAAACCGCACTGGCCCTACATAGCACCGGCTCCCTACAACGACATGTACGGCCCAGAGCATGTCGTCGCGCCCATTCGTTCGGAAGCCGAACGCAGCGATCCGCACCCCGTTTATCGCGAATTCATGCAGCACCGCGTTTCGATGTCGTTCGCGCGCGATGAGGTGCGCGAAAACGTCATTCCCGTATACATGGGCCTGATCAAGCAGATCGACGATCAGATGGGGCTTCTGTTCCGCTTCCTTGAAGAGCGCGGCATAGCCGAGAACACGATGGTCGTGATGACCTCGGACCACGGCGATTATCTCGGCGACCATTGGATGGGCGAGAAGGATCTGTTCCACGACTGCTCGGCGAAGATTCCGCTGATCGTCTACGATCCGTCGCGCAAGGCCGATGCCACACGCGGGACAGTCTGCGACGAACTGGTCGAAAGCATCGATCTCGTTCCTACATTCTACGACTGGCTCGGCGGTGATCTTTCGGCCCAGTCACATCGCATGGAGGGCCGCTCACTGCTGCCGTTCCTGCACGGCGAGGCCCCAGCGTCCTGGCGTACCTACGCGATCAGCGAATACAGCTACGCAACGAG
>CANJPN010000336.1 GCA_947475855.1 Bradyrhizobiaceae bacterium | reverse complement strand
TCGCGCCGCTACATGAGCCTGGAAACGATGGCCGGCTTCTGCGATGATGCCACCGTCAGGCCGCCGGCAATCCCGGCCGCCTGACAATCCGAGCCGCGGCGCTCCGGATCATGCCTGTGGGCTTACACCACGTGTTGGGGCACTACCCACCGGTACGTCACTACGTCATGAACAAGGACGAACCTCGCACGATGACAATTACCCCAGTACTCATCATCGGCGGCGGCCCGGTCGGGTTGGCACTTGCCTGCGACCTCGGCTGGCGCGGCGTCGCATGCGTTTTGATCGAACAGGGCGATGGCACCGTCGGGACGCCCAAAATGAACGAGGTCAATATTCGCTCGATGGAAGTTTGCCGACGTTGGGGCATTACCCAGCAAATCGACGACTGTCCATTCCCGGCAAGCTACCCCCTCGATTCTGCGTTCGTAACGAGCTTGTTCGGCCATGAGTTGGGGCGCGTGCACCGCCCGGCACGAGCCGATCAACGCTCGGAGTCCTATGGCCCGGTTCGGATGCAGGTCTGCTCGCAGATCTGGTTCGACCCAATTCTACAGCGTTATGCACGGACGTTTCCTCATGTTGAGTTACGTTACCACACGCAACTGGAATCGTTCGAGCAGTCGGCGGATGGCGTCACTGCCGAAGTCACGGACACGCAATCTGGTCTCCGGTCCACGATCGGCGCAAAATATCTAATCGGTTGTGACGGTGCTGCAAGCACCACGCGACGCCGTCTCGGAATCGAGCTTGTCGGGTCTGGCACAATTGGTACCCCGATCAACCTGTTCTTTCGCGCGCCGCGCCTGTTGCAGGACTGTGGAAAGGAAGCAGCGACGTTCTATTTGTGCGTGGACGATGGCGGCGCCTGGGCGAACCTGCGCATCATCAATCCATCAACCGGAATGTGGCGGCTGATGATCGACAGCGCCGATCCAGACATCGACGTGAGCATGGTAGACAGAGACGGCTATCTTCGCCGCGCACTGGGCTGCAACTATCAAGTGGAGTGGCTCGACACCAGCATATGGCGACGACGTAGCGCGCTGGCTGGCAGCTACGGCACGGACCGTGTTCTGTTGGCGGGCGATTGTGTTCACCAACTCTCGCCGACCGGTGCGATGGGGATGAACACTGGCCTCGCCGATGCCGTCGATCTCGCATGGAAGCTCGATGCGGTCCTGTCAGGATGGGGCGGTGACCAACTGCTTGCCTCCTACGACGCGGAGCGCCGTCCAGTCGGCGAGCGCGCCGTGCGGATGGCGACGACGTTCTACAAGAATAACGAGGCGTGGCGTCCCGATGGAGATCTCGACGAGGCCGGAACGGCCGGGGAGAACCGCCGCCGCGAGGCAGGCGAGCGCCTCGTAGCGCACCTGGGACGCGAATTCCGAACTGTTGGCCTGCAGATCGGCTACCGCTACGAGCACTCGCCGATCGTCGTCCCGGATGGGACGCCGGAGGGGCCGGACAATCCCGAGGTCTATGAGCCGACGGCTCGGCCCGGTTCACGCGCGCCGCACGTATGGCTCGCCGACGGTCGTTCGATGCTCGATCTCTTCGGCCGGAGCTTCGTGCTCCTGCGACTTGGAAACGATGCTCCAGCGGTGCCGGGCTTCATGGCTGCTGCTGCCGCCTGCGCGATGCCGCTCAACATCGTGACGCTAACCGAGAGCGAAGTTTTTGCGGTCTACCAGCGCCGTCTCGTGCTGGTGCGCCCGGATGGTCATGTGGCGTGGCGCAGCGATCTGGAGCCCGACGACATCAGCGCTGTTCTCGATCGCGTTCGCGGCGCCTGAGCAGGCGTGTGCTTGAATAGCAGCTACGCGACTTCGGAGGGATCAACCCGCTCTGATGTGCGCTGGCCCGGATGGTCCGTCGGCCCGGGCATCGCATCTCCCCCGGCACCCCGATCGGTGCGCATGCTTCAGCTTCCTTTTGAAAGGCCGAGGACCTGCTGCAAGATGTGCTTTGGCGTTGCCAGCGTCTCCCGTGATATGCGGTCGACCTCCTCGCCTCGCAGTGGAGAAAGTGGGATCTTTCGGCTCTCCATCGACCGCACGAATTCCGGGTCGGCCATCATGGCATTGAATGCTGAGCGCAAGGCCGCGAGCCGCTCGGGCGGAACATTCGGCGTGGTGATGATCGACCGGCCGATCTCCGACGAACTGGCCAGTGCGCGGAGCACGTCGCGACCTTCGCCGGTCTGCCCGAGTTCGGCCAAGGCTGGCACGTGCGGAAGCAAGTCGTTCCGGGAAAGCGCGAGCTGGTACATGATCGGGGCTTGGCGCTGTGTGACCCATTGCGGGTTGCGAACCATGATCGTCGCGAGGCCGATGGCGCCGATCAGTTCGACTTCCTTGCGCTCCGCTGCGAGGAGGACGTCGTTGCTGCCCTTGTAGCCCGACACGATCTTGAACTTGGCGCCGCCGTAGCGGTTGAGTGCGGTCGGTAGAAGGAAACCCGGCGTCGAGGCGCCCGTGGCACCCACCACGATCTGGCGTTGTCTGGCATCTTCGAACGACGTGAACGCCGCGCCGGGCAGACCAGTACCGAGCTCGATGTTCGCGAGCAACCTTCCAATATACGGCATGCGCGACGCATCGAGGTCACGATGCTGATCGCTCATTGCCCAATCAAGCGGCAGTGTCTGCGCGAGGCTGCCGAACGTGGTCCCGTCCTGTGGCGCGACGTTGTAGAGGTACTTGGCGGCCACGAAGCTGCCGGCGCCGTCCATGTTCTGGGCGATCACATTGGGCTTGCCAGGCAGGAACCGGCCGAAGTGCTCCGCGAACACCCGGCCGTAGATGTCGTATCCGCCGCCAGCGCCGTAGCCGATGACGATGCGCAGCGTCTTGCCGGCGTAGAAATTCGACAGCGTATCGGCGCGGCAAGCGCTGCAAGCGGCGACTGAGCAAAACATCGACAGCGCCAGCGTCCAGCCGCGGTTCAACATGGTGCGTCTCCCAGTCAACAGCATTCCGTCACGAACCGGGCGAAGCGATGTCGAGCGCGGTTCCTCGGCCCGCGGCCTTGGCGCGATCATAGACCACCTTTGCAATGGCAAGGTCGGCCGCCGCCGTGCCGTTGTTGTTGAAGTGATATGTGATCTGCTCCGGAGACGTTCGACCCGGATGAATGCCGGCGGCGACGTCGCCGATTCCGATGATCTGCTCGCGCGTGATGATCCCCGCCTCCATGGGATCCCACAATCCGCATTGCTTTTCCGATAGGACGGAATCAACCCAGTTGGTGACGATCACGTCGGCGCGACGCACCGTCTCGTCGTCGTTCTCGCGGCGTCCCTTCTTGAGCCAGCCGCCCTCGACGAGCTGCGTGTTCGACCCGACGATCGTAGCGACGTGCTGTCCGGGCTCGAGCAGGGCGCCATCGAACACGGGGACGTTGGAACTCGTGGCGCAGATGACAAGATCGGCGCCTTTGATCACCGCCTCAGGTCCTCCCACGGCTACGGCCTCGATATCGCAGAGCTTCTCGACTTTGGCGCAGAACGCCTTGCGGTTCTCGGGACTCCGGCTGAAGACGTTGACCCGGCGGATATCGCGAACGGCCTTGATCGCGAGCACCTTGTTGAGTGCCTGCCCGCCCGTTCCGAAGAGACCCATCACCCGCGCATCCGGCCGGGCGAGATGCTTCACCCCGACACCAGTGGTGGCCGCGGTGCGCATAGCCATCAGACTCGAGAAGCCGATGCGCTCGTCGTTGATCTCTCCCATCATCACCGAAAGCAGACGCGCGGTCTTGCTGTCCCACAGAAGATAGACCGGGTGCTCGCGATAGCCGTAATCCTGGTTGGTTGAATCGTGCGCCACCGTCTCCGCGCGTGTCATCGATCCGATGACGCCCATACCGGGAATGCCCCCTGGAAAATTCGAGACTCGAATGCCGTCGGGCGAATGGACACGACGGCGCGGCGCGTTCACAA
The DNA here is from genome assembly GCA_947475855.1 of Bradyrhizobiaceae bacterium. Lineage (GTDB taxonomy): Bacteria > Pseudomonadota > Alphaproteobacteria > Rhizobiales > Hyphomicrobiaceae > CAMDPA01. The sequence continues at coordinate 2,932 of CANJPN010000336.1, read as the reverse complement.
CGGGGAACCGCGCCGCCTCGCGATAGCCCTGATCCACGGCTTCTATTGCCTCCTCCATGCGGATCATGCCCTGAAGGTCCTCTGGAGAGAGAAACAGCACTGAGTTGCGGTTGCGGCGATCGCTCGTCATTTGGTCCTCGTGTCAGCAAAGGAGTTCGTCTGTCGTCGTCTTGAACGAAGTGCGTAGCTATTCCAATTTGATGTCGAGTCGTTTGACGAGATCTGACCAACCGGACACATGGCGTGAAACGAACGCCTGGAACCGATCGACGTTGTCGTCTGCCGAGACGAGAAGCTGCTTTTCGAACAGAGCTTTGACGTCGTCGCGTTTGAGCACCGCGCGGACGTCGGTGTTGAGACGGGTGACGATTTCGGCAGGCAGGCCTGCGGGAGCTGACAACCAGAACAACGTACCACCATCGACATCCGGATAGCCCTGCTCGGCGAACGTCGGCACGCTGGGGAACGCCGGGTGCCGCTGTGCTGCAGCGAGTGCCAATGGCGTGAGGCGCCCCGAAACGATGTGCGGCGCCAGGCTCGACAGTGTGATCAGCAGCATCGGCGTGTGGTCGCCGAGAGAGGCCTGGATGGCAGGCCCGCCGCCTTTGTAGGGAATGTGCGCTATCTTGAGGCCCGCAGTCGCCAGGAAGCCTTCCATCACGAGATGCGTCGGAGTTGCATTCCCTGTCGACCCGAAGTCGAGCTTCGCCTCGGGCCGTTTCGCAGCGCCGATGACGTCGGCAAGCGATCGCCAACCGCGTGCTGGGCTCGAGGCGAGCAGGAATACGTCGCCGCCTATCATCGCGATGTGCGTGAAGTCCTTGAGCGGATCGTAACCAGCGTTGCGGTTCGTGGCGGGCCCTGTCGCATGCGGGCCGGTTCCACCGACCATCAAAGTATATCCATCGGCCGGCGCTCGCGCGACGAGCACCGCCGCGAGGAGACCGGCACTGCCACCACGGTTTTCCACGATGAGACGTTGGCCAAGTTGTTCCGAGAGCTTGTCAGCGACAATGCGTCCGAGCCGATCGGCAATTCCGCCCACGTCATAGGGAACGATGAGACGAATCGACCGCGACGGCCACGCCTGCTGCGCATGCGCTGCGGTCGAAATCGATAGCAGAACCAGCAGCGCCAACGCGCGGCAGAGTTTGTGGCGTGACGACACGCGGACGACCTCCCTGGCAGGCTGGGCACAGGCTTGTGGATATGAACAGCCCGTGTGTTATTCTTCAGCAACGATAACACGAGGATCGGGCAGGAAGCCAATGGCAGCTCGGAAAAACTTTGCCAGCTATATCGACGTCTACGCGATCTGGCCGACGCAACACAGCGATGCTCGGTCTGCGGGAGCTTAGTCGCTGATGATGGAACACGGCGACCGCTGGCATGAGACACCGAAGATCTTGCGCTAAAAGACCGGTTCTAGAGCAGTATCCGATCATACGTGATCATAACTGGCGATCGAATGATCGGACAAAACTGCTCTGGTCTCATGAATCCAGAGCATCTTTATCCGACCGGAGAAGCGCTGAAGCGATTCCGTCCGGTCGGATGATGATCTAGGTGCCTTGAAGCAACCGGCGAGCGGCTTCCGCTTGCTGTTTCAAGACATCCCAAACACGATCGGCCCCGCGCTTGTCCGAGGGTTGTGTTCGCGCCAGCTCCGCGCCTAGCGTCTCGGCTTCCTCGGCCGACAGGTAGTTGATCGGACCTCCCAACATCACAGCCTGCAACTGCAGTTTCGCATTGACCTCGGTTTCTATCGCACGCGTGACGGCCGTGCGGATGTTGGGACCGACGACGACATTGCCGTGCCCTCGCAGCAGGCTGACATTGCCCTTGCCGAGAACCTGCGCGAGCGCCTGCCCTCTCGTCTGATCGTTCACGAGCATGTTGTTCCGGGCGCCCGCGACATCCCTGATCTCGAATACGGGAACGCCTTGCCCGAGAAAATACGCGCGGTGGTAGACGGGTTTGAGCTCGACCTGGGAGATGCCGAAGGGGATCACCGTCGGCGAATGGCTGTGCACGATCGACTGAACGTCCGGTCGCAGGCGGTAGATCTCGCAATGGATGTAGCGCTCGACGTAGAGGCTGCCACGAACCGGCCGGACCGCAGCACCATCGAAATCGAGTTCCACGATATCCTCTACAGTGACAAGCCCCGGCGCCAGTGCGCGAGACATGTGGAACCGGTCAGGTCGATCGGGATCGCGCACGCTCACATGCCCAAACGCATCGAGTACACCCTGTTGGAACAGGATGTGGTTTGCCGTCACGAGATCGCCTTTCAAAGCACTGATCGGCATGGGATGGCCTTATGGGGAGGTTTTGAGGGATCAGGTCGGGCGACCCGCCGTCGGCGATGGGTGGCAGCCGTAGCCCGAGACAGTGCACCCGCTCAAATGTTACTGTCGGCACCAAGATCCGATCAAGGGATCAAAAGAGGGAGAGACGGAAGTGGCAGACACACGCGCTTTCCGTGCCGTGGCTGCAGCTATCGGCGCGTTGGCTTTGGGTGCTTTTCCCACTGTCGCGCAAGAGCAGGCCGCAAACTATCCGAGCCGCAATATCACGCTGATCGTGCCGCAGGCGGCTGGCGGACCGCCGGATGTCGTCGCCAGGCTCGTGGCGACACCGCTCGCTGAACTACTAGGCAAGCCGGTGATCGTGGAGAACCGAGCTGGCGCCAGTGCATCTCTGGGCGCCGCCGCGGTCGCAAAGGCAACGCCGGACGGCTATACGCTTCTTTTCACGGACATCACAGTCGTCGTCGCGCCGAGTCTGATTGCAAGAGTGTCCTACGATCCGGTGAAGGACTTGGCGCCCGTCAGCGCCATTGCGCGTTCCTGGCTCACGATGGTCGTCGCCAACAAGGTTCCTGCAACTGGCTTGAAGGAATTCATCGCGCTGGCGAAGGCCAAGCCCG
>CANJPN010000335.1 GCA_947475855.1 Bradyrhizobiaceae bacterium | reverse complement strand
GCGTTGCGTCTCCGACAACTCGTCCAGCTGTTCGATAAGAGCCTGGAACTCCGGCGACTTCATCGTGACCTCCCGTGAATCCGAATCACGGGGAAGATCATCGCCCTACATCATGTCCGAACAGAGCCACTAAACTTGGTGGTAAATCCATTAAGACATTTCATGGACAACATGCACATGCAGGGAGTTTTCCCAGACCGCATGGCGTAGAGGCCTGACCCACCTGACCCGCAAGGCTCAAACAGTGCACGTCGATAACGCATGTCGCGCCCAGCCGGTCGCTGCACTCGGCGAGCCGTGGGGAGCGGAGGCGATGTCCACGCGTTTCGACGGCGAGACGGTATCGCACACGGCGCGGCGGGAGCGTGAAAAGAAACGGCCGTCGAGCAGGATGGCAATGCCGGTGCAGCTCGACCTCATCGACTGGATTGCTGCGCAAGCCGAGCACACGTCGTAGGGTGCTGTAGCGCGGAGGCGCGTACCGCACCGTGGTGTGGGATACGGTGCGGTACGCTTCGCTACCGCACCCTACGGGAAAGCTACTTCTCCGTCATACGATCCAAGGTCGCGTGCCTGATCGCGCGCAAGCCCACGATCAGGCCGGCTTCATCGACCTCGAAACGCGGGGAGTGATTGGGCGCTACCTGCCCGCTCGGGCGGTCGGGGGCGACACCGACGTTGAAGAAGAAGCCAGGCACCTCTTTGGCGAAGAACGAGAAGTCGTCATAGGCCATACCGCGTGGGACTTCCCGGACGTTGTCGTTGCCTGCCACACGCTGGAGCGAAGGCACGAGCTTGCCGGTCATCGAGACGTTGTTGACGAGCGGGATGACGTGATCGGCATCCGACCACAAGACAACCGCTTCGCCGCCTCCGCCCTTGGCGATGCCTTCCGCCGTCTCGGTGACCCGCTTTACGATGAAATTGCGCATCTCCATGTCCTGGCTGCGCAGCGTGCCTTCAAGCTCGACCGAGTCGGGGATGATGTTGGAGCGGTTGCCGCCGTTGAATATGCCGACGGTGAGGACGGCGGGCGATGTCGTGACGTCGATCTGGCGACTGACGATGGTCTGCAGTCCAAGCACGATCTGCGAGCCGAGCACGATCGGGTCGACGCCGCGCCAGGGCGAGGCGCCGTGGGTCTGTCGGCCTTTGACCGTGATGCGGAAGACGTCGGCGCCGGCGTTGCGCGGGCCAGCGCGATAGCCGAGCTTGCCAGCGGGCATGTTCGAGCCGACATGAAGGCCGAGCACGGCATCAGGCTTGGGATCGGCGAATGCGCCCTCGACGAGCATCTGCTTGGCGCCGCCTTTCTCGCCGATCGGCAGGCCTTCCTCGGCCGGCTGGAAGACGAGCTTCACGGTGCCGGGCAGTTCGGATTTCATCTTGGCGAAGATCTCGGCGGCGGCCATCAGGATCGCAACATGGGCGTCGTGCCCGCAGGCGTGCATAACGCCGGTCTCGCGACCGCGCCACATCGCCTTGACCTTCGAAGCAAAGGGGAGATCGACTTCCTCGGCGATCGGCAGTGCGTCCATGTCGGCCCGAAGAGCGATAACGGGGCCGGGCTTGCCGCCCTTCAGAGTGGCGACGACGCCGGTCGTTGCGACTTTCTCGCGCACGTCGTAGCCGAGCTTTTTCAGGTGGGCTGCGACGAGGGCGGATGTGCGGAACTCGCGGTTGCCGAGTTCGGGGTTCTGATGGATGTCGCGGCGCCACGCGATCATGCGTGCTTCGATCGACTTGGCTTCGCGGTCGAGCACGTCGTGCAGCGGGCCAGCGGCTGCCAGCGAGGCCGAGGCGAGCACGATGGAGATGGCGGCGAAGGCGGCCGTAAGGTGACGCGGCATGTCGATGCTCATCCGGTGTTCTGGGCGGGAAACGAAAAAAGGCAGGACCATCTGATCCTGCCCTTTCGCAGTGGTGTTGTGCAACCGTCCGCTCGCTATTCCTTGAGCAGCGGAATGTTCTTGGGATCGAGCTTGGGTTGGGAGGCGAGCCAAGCATGTATGTCCGCGACATCGGCGTTTGAAACGAGCTTTTCCGAGTATGGTGGCATCATGGCGCTGGCAGAGTTGCGGATGTAGTTGGCCAACGCATCGGCGGCCATCGGATCAGGTGCGAGCTTGACGCCGACGTTGGCGCCTTGCCCGTTGTAGCCGTGGCAGGCGTAGCAGCCATAGGTGATGAAAAGCTGTTGGCCCTTCTTGGCGTCGGCAGCGGATGCGCCGCCGACTCCAAGAACAGTGCATGCGATCGAGGCGATTGCCGCTGCGGAAATGGTGGGTAAGTTCATGTGGCTCTTTCTCCGCTTCAGCGAGGCTGCGAGACGACGTCGATCAGCACGGGTTCGCCGGCCTTGACGATCTGTACGGCCTGCTTGAGCACGGGGCCGAGTTCCTTGGGGTCGGTGATGGGACCGAAGCCCTTCATGCCGAAGCCGCCCGCCAACTTCGAGAAGTCGACAAAGGGATTGTCGATGGTGGTGCCGATGTGGGCACGATCGACACCGCGCTGACGCCAGTTGCCGAGGCGCTGCAGGTGCATGACCTCCTGGTGGTAGGCGCGGTTGTTGTGCATGACCGTGAGCATCGGGATCTTGTGGTGCATCGCGGTCCACAGCGCGCCCGGTGCGAAGCAGGCGTCACCATCGGACTGGATGTTGACGGCGAGGCGTCCATGCGCGCGATGGGCGAGCGCGCCACCGACAGCCGCGGGCAGGCCATAACCGACGCCGGCACCGCCGGAGTGGCCGATGTACTGGTAGTACTTGTCGAAGTTCCAGAGGCGGTGCGGCCAGTTGCTCTGCCCGCTGTCGCGCGAAACGAGGGCCCAGTCGTGATCCTTGATCACGTTCCAGATCTCGGCCGACAAGCGAGCGGTCGTGATCGGGCTTGCGTCCCAAGCGTGCGCCGCTTCGGCGCGCGAACGGGCGGCAGCTTCGGCCTTGGCCTTCTTGAAGGCGGCAACGCGCTGCTCGGCTTTCGACTTGGCGGAGGCCGTCATGGCAGACTTCACTGCTTCGATCAGGCCTGGCAGTGTCGCTTCTGCATCCGCAGCAATCGCGACATCGACTTCCTGGAAGCGCTGGAAGTCCTGGTAATTGGCGCGGATGTAGAGGTCCTGCGCGGTGATGCTGGCGAGCTTGGCGCCGGGCTTGAGGCGCGACTTCTGCACCTGCTCGGGGTTGTCCATGTACTGGTTGACGGTGCCCCAGTAGTCCGCGACCTCGAGGCCGAGGATCACGTCGGCGCGGCCGATGGCGGCTGGACCCGTCGCGAGATGATGGCGATTGGGGAAGTTCTGGCGGCCATAGAGGTCGACAACGCCGCAGCCCAGTAACTCAGCAAGCTCTACAAGGAGTGTCATGCCCTTGGCCGTCCGCGCGGCGCGATCGACGACGAGGATTGGATACTCGGCGCCGACCAGAAGCTGTGCCAATTCCTTGACCGAGCCGGAGTCGCCGGTCGGCGGCGAGGGGATCACGAGCTTGGGTATCTTGAGCTTCTCGTTCTTGCCGATGGCGTGCTCCTGGAGATGGCCGTCGAGCGAGATCGCGACGGGCTCCATCGGCGGGGTCATCGTGATCTTGTAGGCGCGCACCATCGCCTCGGCGTACGCCTGCAGCGACATAGGCTGGTCGTCCCACTTCGTGAAGTCGCGGACCATTGCATTGGGGTCCTGCGCCGCGTGGTACGTCGGTACGTTCGGCAGCCGGTGGGCGGCATCGATGTGGTTGCCCGACAGCATGATCATGGGCACGCGGTCGCACCAGGCGTTGTAGAGCGCCATCGATGCGTGCTGGACGCCGACGGTGCCGTGGAACAGCAGCGCCATCGGCTTGCCGGTCACCTTGGCGTAGCCGTGGGCCATGGCGGTGCCGGACTCTTCGTGCATCACCGTCAGAAGCTCGGGCTTCTTGTTGGCTTCCGGGCCGTAGTTGATGATCGACTCGTGGATGCCGCGGCAACTCGAGGCGGGGTTCGTCGCGACGTATTCGATGTCGAGGGCACGGAGCACGTCGACCATGAAGTCGGAGCCGGGCTTGCCGTCGAGCATATGGGAGTAGGCAACGGGCTGGGCGCTTTCGGCGCGCATCGCGGCAGCGCTCGGTGGGGCGGCCTTCGGCGTCTGGGCGAGGGCCTGGCCGTTGCCGCCGGGGGTGCCTGCGGGCGGGGTGAGTGAGACCGCTGCGCCGGCAACTGCCGTGCCGGTCAGGAATTTGCGCCGATTGAGATTAGGCGTGGCGTCCTGTGCCATGGCTTCCTCCTGGTTGATGCCCCGTTAGTGCCGGGCTTTGCGAATTCAAGATCGCGAGATCGCTTATTCGGTGCGGCAAGCTAGACCTGTGCTGCGGTAATGTCTGCAGCGTTTAGCTTCTGTCGGAGGGAAATTTAGTCTTTTCACGAAATGGCGGATGGTAATCAGGGGGTGAACGGAAGATCTAGGCTTAACCCTTACGCGGGGCAGTCGAGCGCGGGGTGGCACAAGCTCTCCCTTTAAGCTGCGATTCAGGCTATAGTGGCGTGGAATAAAAGAGTTTTCACTTCCCCTCACGAGACTTACCGTCATGATCTTCGACATCCTTTTCTATGCCGCTGCCGGCGCATTCGGATGGGGGCTCAGCCTTGCCACCTATCGGATGTTCGCGTTGCACTATGGCTGGCCGATGGGCGAACTTCACGTCAATAGGCCGGTGCTGCCGGTTATCCTGGGCTTGGCTTGCCTGGTGGTGGGGTTCGTATTCGCTCTTCGCAACCGTGGGGAGATCGGCGGCTGGTCGATTTTATTCGCGGGTATGTTTCTGGCGGTGATTTGGACAGGCGTCCTGCGTGTCGCCTCGCAATGGTCGTTGTTTCTGGCGCCGGGGGCTGCCGCTCTGATCGTGCTGGGCTGGGTGCTCGCGCCGCTGCAACAGTAGGGCGGGAAAGCTGTAAGAAAGGGCTGACCAGGGCCGCACATGCGTCCCTAAAACCCACGCCTACCCCGGAAACCCATCTTGCGCGTGCTGCGCCGCCGCCGTAGTGGATTGCTGTTCGATACAGCCTACGCAGCAGCCTGGCAGGTGGCCCTTGTCCAATCGACGTTTTCATCCCGAACAGCCGGCGAACTTCGCGTTCAACGCGGAGAACGAGGCCTGGGCTCGCGCGACGATCGCCAAGTATCCGCCGGGGCGGCAGGCTTCGGCCGTCATTCCGCTGCTGATGCGGGCGCAGGAGCAGTGCAACGGCTGGCTGCCGGAGCCGGCGTGCAAGCTCGTGGCTCATATGCTGGGCATGGCGGAGATCCGCGTCTACGAGGTCGCGACTTTCTATACGCAGTTCCAGCTTTCGCCGGTCGGAAGCAAGGCGCACGTGCAGGTGTGCGGTACGACGCCGTGCATGCTACGGGGGGCAGAGGCGATCCGCGACGTGTGCAAGCGGCGCATCCACGATGAACCGTTCCATCTGTCGGCAGACGGGGCGTTCTCCTGGGAAGAGGTCGAGTGCGCGGGCACCTGCGCCAACGCGCCGATGGTTCAGATCGCGAAGGATACCTACGAGGATCTGACGCCGGAGCTGATGGACCGACTGCTCGACGGGTTCGCCAAGGGACAGCCGCCGAAGCCGGGCTCTCAGACGGGGCGCACGGCGTCGGCGCCTGCGGGTGGTACGACGACGCTGAAAGAGGCGGCGCTCTACGACGGATCGACGGTGGGAGGCTGGCGGGTGAAGTTCGACGAGCGGATCGCCAAGGCCGACGCTGCTGCTGCTGCTGCTGCCGCGGCATCGGCCGAGAAGAAGTAATGCGCGGGAGCTGGCAAAGCCTCGTGTTTCACGCGGCGGGAGCTGCCGCATTCTTCTTTGTGTTGCAGAAATTCCTGATGAAGTCGGATACCGAGACCAGCCTCGTCTGGGCATTTGCAGGTGGTGCCGGGGCCGCTTGGCTCGCTTGGCACCAGTCGAAGCGATAGAGATCTGATCCTAAAGAGTGGGGGAGACGTGGTCGGGCCGGGAGACGACGAGCGCAGGCAGAAGATCTTCCGCGCCTGCATGTTCGGCCTGATGGCTGCGTCCGGCACGTTCCTGGGATTGCGCTATGTGTTCAATCTTGGCATCGACCCAGCGCTGATCGCCGGCGCGGGCTTGGGTGTAGCCGTGGGGATGTACTTCCTGCAGCAGGTGGATGGGAAGTAGCTGGGCTGAAATCGTTAAAAACGTGTGTCATCCTCGGGCTTGTCCCGAGGACCCATCGTGCAGCGCACCGGACGCGACTGGAATCGGTTCCGCTGCAGCGGAGTCCGATACTCGAAGGGGCGATGTTCGCGGATGAATGGGTCCTGGGCACGCGCCTCCGGCTTGGCCCAGGATGACACCCGATAGAGTGTCGATGAGTCCATAGCCTGTGTCTTCCGTTGCATGCGTCACAGCCAAGCCTTGAGTCCCCTCAGGCCGTGCGCTACTGCTGCCGACGAGTGCATCCGACTCTATCATCCCCGGTCCACGCTCCCACGGTTCAAGCTCCATGGCTCTCGCTGACAAAGACCGCATCTTCACCAACGTTTACGGCTTCCACTCGCCGGGGCTGGAGGCCGCGAAGAAGCGTGGGGCATGGGACGGCACGAAGGTGCTGATCGACCGTGGTCCGGACTGGATCATGAACGAGATGAAGGCGTCGGGCCTGCGCGGCCGCGGTGGCGCAGGCTTTCCGACGGGCCTCAAGTGGTCGTTCATGCCGAAGAACGATCCGCGGCCGAGCTATCTCGTGGTCAACGCGGACGAGAGCGAGCCAGGCTCCTGCAAGGACCGCGAGATCATGCGGCACGATCCGCATCTCCTCGTCGAAGGCTGTCTCGTCGCCTCGTTCGCGATGAAGGCGCACACTTGCTACATCTACGTGCGTGG
>CANJPN010000334.1 GCA_947475855.1 Bradyrhizobiaceae bacterium | reverse complement strand
GGCGATCTGGTAGGTATCCAGCCGCGTAACCACCGGCGCAAACATCGCATCGGCGGCGCTGAATGCGCCGTAAAGGAAGGGGCCGCCGACTTTCACACCGAAGCGCGTTCTGGCTTCTCTCCACAGCTCCTCCAGGCGTGAGACGCTCGCCGCCACGTCGGGACCGAAATCACGAGGCGCAAAGCGTTTTCCCAGGTTCATCGGACAGGCCGCTCGCAACGGCTGGAAGCCCGCATGCATTTCATTCGACGCTGCACGCGCGTGCGCCCGCGCCCTCACATCGGACGGCCAAACTCCTTTGGCCGGAAACTTCTCGGCCAGGTATTCCGCGATCGCGAGGCTTTCCCAGACGGTGACGTCGCCGTCGATGAGAACCGGGCATTTGCCGGCGCCACTTCGCGCGAGAATGCGCGCCTTGGTGTCCGGGCGGCGCAGCGGGATCACCTCCTCGTCGAAGGCGATGCCCAGTTCGCGCATCAGTATCCACGGCCGCAGCGACCAGGACGAGTAAAGCTTGTTGGCGATGACGAGAAGCATGCGCCTCACACCAGCTTCTTGCCGGCCGCGTCGATGGCGGTGGCGACGGTTTCGTTGTTGGCTTGCACGTTTACACTCACCGCAGTAGGCCCTCGACGGTCAAATCCTCGTCTATGTCTGGCCAGTGGATACCCTCGCCGTCCCCCATCAGCTCGTAATTCTGAAGCTGCAATGGAGACGCCTTTGCAAGGCGCGGAAACCAAGCGAGCGGCACAGAAAGCCTCCGGCCATCGACCAGTGAAACGATCATCTCATCATTCGTAAACGAGATCTCGTTGGCCAAGGGCGTGCGTTCAACGACCGAGGTGCTCATTCCAGGCCTCCATCATCGCGATAGCGTTGTCCTCGATGTGCTGTCTTATCACGTTCAGCTCTTGCGCCGAAAAATGCTTGGACTTGGCCAGGGCCAATGGTTCGAGCCAGAACTTGGCTAGAGCCCGGTCGCGTCGCACGTGGATGTGGGCAGGCTCGGCATTCTCATTGCTGTAGAAGAAGAAGCGATACGGTCCAATGATCAGGACGGTCGGCACCGGCTTGCCCCTTCAACGCTAGCACTAAACCAAACTCTTGCCCGCCTTGTCGATGGCGGTGGCGACGGTTTCGTCGGACACGTCCTCGCCCATGATCATCTCGTTGTGGGCCTTGCCCGAAGGGATCATCGGGAAGCAGTTCGCGAGCGCCGACACGCGACAATCGACGATCACGGGGCCATTGTAGGCGATCATCTCGTCGATGGTCGCGTCGAGGTCGCCGGGCTTCTCGCAGCGCAAACCCTTGCCGCCGTAAGCATCGGCTAACTTGACGAAATCGGGCAGCGCTTCGGTGTAGCTTTCGGAGTAGCGGTTTCCGTGCAGCAACTGCTGCCACTGCCGGACCATGCCCATGTACTGGTTGTTCAGGATGAACACCTTCACCGGCAAACGGTATTGCACGGCCGTCGACATCTCCTGGATGTTCATCAGGATCGAGGCGTCACCGGCGATGTCGATGACGAGCGACTTGGGATGCGCGATCTGCGTGCCGACGGCGGCAGGCAGCCCATAGCCCATCGTGCCCAGGCCGCCCGACGTCATCCACCGGTTCGGCTCCTCGAACTTGAAGAACTGCGCCGCCCACATCTGGTGCTGGCCGACCTCGGTGGTGATGTAGACGTCGCGGTCCTTGGTCTTCTCGTAGAGACGCTCGATCGCGTATTGCGGCATGATGTAGTCGGGCGAGTTCTTGTAGGCGAGCGAGCGGCGGCCGCGCCATGCCTCGATCTGCTTCCACCAGCCCTTGTGCGCGTTGCGATCGACCTGCGGCACCGTCTCGCGCCACACTTTCAGCATCTCTTCGAGCACGTAGCCGCAATCACCGATGATGCCGACGTCGGCGCGCGTGTTCTTGTTGACCGACGATGGATCGATGTCGATGTGGATGCGCTTGGAGCCCGGCGAAAACGCATCGAGGCGGCCGGTAATGCGATCGTCGAAACGGGCGCCGACGCACAACATCACATCGCAATCGTGCATGGCCATGTTGGCTTCGTAGGTGCCGTGCATGCCGAGCATGCCGAGCCACTGCTTGTCGGAAGCGGGATAGGCGCCGAGCCCCATCAGCGTCGAGGTGATGGGGAAGCCCGTCAGGCGCACGAACTCGCGAAGGAGCTGGCTCGCCTTCGGGCCTGAGTTGATGACGCCGCCGCCCGTATAGAAGATCGGCCGCTTGGCGTGGGCCAGCAGCTCGACGGCTTCACGGACATGCGCCATCTCGGGTTTGACACGCGGCGTGTAGGTCTTGTGCTTGATGTTCGAGGGGCCGACGTACGGGCCTGAGGCGAACTGCACGTCCTTGGGGATGTCGACGACGACAGGACCGGGGCGGCCGGTGCGCGCGACGTAGAACGCCTCATGCAGGACGCGCGCCAGGTCGTCGACGCTCTTCACGAGGTAATTGTGCTTGGTGCAGGAGCGGGTGATGCCGACCGTGTCGCACTCCTGGAACGCATCGGAGCCGATCAGATGCGTCGGCACCTGGCCGGTGAAGCAAACGATGGGGATCGAATCCATCAATGCGTCCGTGAGGCCCGTCACTGCGTTGGTGGCGCCGGGACCGGAGGTCACGAGAACGACGCCGACCTTGCCCGTGGAGCGCGCATAGCCCTCGGCCGCGTGCACAGCTCCGCCCTCCTGGCGGACGAGGACGTGCTTGACCTTCTCCTGTTGGGCGAGTTCGTCGTAGATCGGCAGCACAGCGCCGCCGGGATACCCGAACACGAACTCCACGCCCTGATCGGCCATGGCTTTGATCACCATCTCGGCGCCAGTCATCGTGCGGGCCATCGTCATCTCCTCGAGCGTGCACCTGGAACTGCATCTTGTCGGAGATCTGCTAATTCAGCGTGAAAGTAAAGTTTTAGACCAATAAATATTCCATTTATTACGTAAAGACCTTCTTCCACGCAATCATATTACGATTTAGCCACGTTTCCTGGCGCTTGATGTATTGCCTGGTGTCGAGTTTGGTGCGCTCTACAGCGGCCTCCAGGCCTACGTTGCCGGCAAGCACCTCGATCAACGGGCCAACGCCCAGCGCGCGCATCAGGGGGAGATCAGTTGCATAACCCTTGCGGGCCAGAACCTCCACTTCGATAAGGGCGCCGGCAACCATCATCGCATTGAGGCGGGCGTCGGCGCGGCGGTGCAGCTCGGCTCGGTCCATGGATGCGACGAGGCAAAGAGCGTCGTCTACCGCGACGAGGGGACGCCCCGGCTCGCGCTGCCAGTCGCTGAGGCTGCGCCCCGTCGCCTCCAGAACCTCGAGAGCACGGGTCAGGCGCTGAGTATCTTCCGGCCTGAGACGGGCGGCGCTTTCCGGATCCCGCGTGGCGAGTATCTCGTGCAGGCGCGGCGCGCCGATGAGCGCAGCCTGGCTGCGCCAATGCTCCCGGATTTCCGAGGGGATCCGAGGGATCGGGGAAAGCCCTTCGAGTAGGGCCTTGAAATATAGGCCGGTACCCCCGGTTATGATGGGCACACGGCCCGAACGGCCGCATTCATCCAACACCTCGGCGACGTCTTCCAGCCAGTGCCCCACCGAATAGGGCTCGCTGCCGCTCACATATCCATATAAGGCATGCGGAACGGTATTCAGCTCAGTCTCGGACGGTCGCGCGGTCAGGATGCGCAAGTCGCTGTAAACCTGCATACTGTCGGCGTTGACGACGATGCCGCCATGCTGCTGCGCCATGCGAACCGCGAGCGCCGACTTGCCCGACGCTGTCGGACCTGCAATGAGAATGGCGCGATACGGTTTGATTTCGTCCATTTGATCCTGCATTCCGACCGTAACCGCGCCCGGAGATCCCTCGACAAAATGCCGATATACGCCCTCGTTCTGACGAGCCCGCCTTTGCGCCCCTCGCTCAGCGACTTCGCGGTCAGCCGCGCTTTTTCCGTCATACCGGAGGCCCTGCGCCGCGGCCAGCGCTGGTTGTCGCACAACGAAGCGTGGGAAGCCGAGTTCGTTACAAACGAGGTCAAGGCCGGTGCGGACCTGCGGGCAGACGTGGGTTTTGCGTTGAAGGGCCTCACACTCGACATCAATATCGTGACGGCTGAGCCGCAACTCAGGCGCAACAAACTGCTGGTGGCGGATATGGAGTCCACCATCATCCAGCAGGAGTGCCTCGACGAACTCGCCGATTTCGTCGGACTGCGCGAGAAGATCGCCGGCATCACGGCACGCGCGATGGCGGGAGAACTCGATTTCGATGCGGCGATCAAGGAACGGGTGGGTCTCCTCGCGGGGCTCGACGTGTCGGCGCTGCAAGAGGTCTACGACAAGCGCGTCACGCTGATGCCGGGCGCCGAGACGCTGATCGCGACGATGAAGGCGAACGGCGCGACCTGCGCGCTGGTGTCGGGCGGTTTCGATTTCTTCGCGGAGAAGATCCGCGACCGCCTCGGGTTCCATTCATCGCAGGCCAACCGGCTCGATGTCGCGGGCGGCAAGCTGACGGGCCGCGTCGTCGAGCCGATCCTCGGGCGTGAGGCAAAGCTCGCGGCTTTCGAAGGGTACAAGAAGCAGCACGGCCTCACCCGTGCGCTGACTATGGCGACGGGCGACGGCGCGAACGACCTTGCGATGATCAAGGCCGCGGGGCTCGGCGTCGCTTTCCGCGCCAAGCCGGTCGTCGCCGCCGAAGCCGACGCCTCGATCACCTACGGCGATCTGACGTCGCTGCTGTTCCTGCAGGGCTACGCGAAGGACGAGTTCGTGGTGGGTTGAGGCGCTTTTCGGTTCCGCGAGAACGGGCCGAGACCGAGTTGTCAGGGCTTTTGTGGGCCAAGAGGGTGCATCGATCGAAGCACGTTTCCCCTCTCCCCGTTCTGAACGGGGAGAGGGTCGGGGCATGCCGTCGGGCACTGACCCAACGGTGAGGGGCGGCCATTTGGGCGGCACCGTCCACAACGAGCTTCCACTTACTGAGGTTGACCGACCGCGCCCGACGCGGCACCTCGATCGACGAAAGTGACCCATTAGCGGTAGAACTTCGGTACTAAATTCGCACTCCGAAGCGGACGTTGTTGCGCGGGGGTTTGGCAGCGTCCGGGCGCTTTGAAAGCGTTACGACTGAAGAACACAAGGCTTATTCAGGCAACCCCGCTCGCCGCGCACCGTCGATGTAGCGTTCGACGAATTCGGGATTGCGTAGAAGAAACATTGTACCGAAATACTCCGACGCCCACGTCAGGGTGCACCCCGGATGCACGGCGAGCAACTTTGTCAATGTTCCGGCGGCTTCCTCGGTTCGACCAAGTCGGCCGCAAGTGGCGAGCTTCAGGAACAGTGCTTGTGGGTAGGTCGGTCCTACATTCAAACACCTCGTGGCTGCGTCATATGCCTCGTCATAGCGCCCGGCCCCGAAATGGCTCATGCCCACCAAATTCCAGCGGAAATGGTGCAAGGTATCAAGCGGGTTCAGACGGTGCGAGCGATCGAAGTGCTCGATCGCGGTTTCGTAATCGCTGCGATAATTGTGACACATTCCGCTTGAGACCCACGCGTCCGCAGAATTCGGGTTCAGCACAAGCGAGCGCGCTATCAAACCAGCGCCTTGGTCGTGTTGACCATCGAGAATGATCAGAGCGAGGCCTGCCATCCATAGAGCCTCGGAATCGGACTGGCCGGCCTCCGCGGCTCGGTGGCCCAAGCGAATGCCGGCCTTGAGGCTTGGATCGGATCGCGGCACCCAGCCCATGAGCAGCTGGAACTGATAGCAGCGAGCTGCCAAGGCATAGGCCGCGCTGTAGTCTGGATCGAGCGCGACGGCTTTGCCGAGTAGCTCAACGGCCAGCCGATTGTCGCCAAGACTGGTTCGCATCCGCGGCAGGGCTTGAAGATAGAGATCGAAAGCGGTGACGCTTTCGGGAGCTTTGCGGCGAGCACGCTCAATCTCCGTGGAGCGCAGGGCTGGCGCGATCGTTCCCGCTACTTGTGAGGCCAGTCGATCCTGCATGTCGAAAACATTGTCGACGCGGTCTTCGAAGCGCTCAGACCAGACTTGCTGTCCGTTGAGCGCGTCGGTGAGCTGAGCGACGATGCGAACTTGGTCGGCCGCGCGTCTGAAGCTGCCGCGCAGAACATAGCGGACCCCGAGTTGCGCGGCGACCGCCCCCAAATCGGCTTCGGGTGTCCTGAACATGCGGGCGGACGGGCCTGCGATCACGAACAGCCACTTTTCCCGGCCAAGCGCGACGGTCAGGTCATCCACGAGACCGTCGACGAAGTAGTCCTGGGTGGTGTCGCCAGAGAGGTTCTGGAAGGGCAGCACCACGATCGAGGGCTTCGAGGGTAGCGGCGGCGGCCCGGAAATCGGAGATGTCGTGGCCAATGCTTTGATTTCCTTCGTCGCCACCGGTCCCACGAACCGGTAGCCACGCCGTGGAAGAGTCTCGATCCAGCGTTCCCCGCCCGGCTCGACGCCGAGTACGCGGCGCAGCGACGCGATCTGAACCGTGAGGTTGCTCTCCTCGACCGCGAGCCCGTCCCAAGCCACCTCGATCAGTCTGTCCTTGGTGACCAACTCACCGGGTTGCTCGACGAGCAAGCGCAGCAGCGTGACGGCGCGCTGGCTGAGCGCCAGCGGTTCCGCGTTCCGAAACAGCGCCTGTGCCTCGGGATCGAGACGGAATGGGCCGAGGTGATAAGATTTTGACATTGAGCCACTTGCAAAATAGCCCCAGCGCGCCGGATTTCTCGTCCTGAGGAGGGATAAGGCGAGGCGTCTCGCCGCGATTCAGATGTGGTGGTTCTGCCAGGAAGCACCAGCGGATCGGACGGGACATGCCTCTCCAGCAGGAGCTAG
>CANJPN010000333.1 GCA_947475855.1 Bradyrhizobiaceae bacterium | reverse complement strand
TCCGGCGTAAAGACGGAGCAGGCATCCTGGGCAGTGGCAGCACTGGCCGTCGCAAATGATACGGCTGCGCTGCTGATAAAGAAGGCGCGGCGAGAAAACATTGGATCGTCCCCCGCAGGATTGGTGTCCCACGATAGTCCGATTCGGCGTGCTGGCCGAGTTTGTCACTCAGCAGTACAGGCCGGGCCGCAGCCACTCTCTGATGACAATTTGCACTGCCGCGCAGTGACGACGTCGCAGGTGCGGGCGGAGCAGAGAACGGATCACTTAACGGCTGTGCACTGCAAATCGGCTCCGACGGTCAGCGGACCGCTGTACGCAGTCTTCAGCTCGGCGATGGCGGGATCCAGATTGAAAGGACCGACATGGCTGACGATGAGATGCTTGATCCCGGCCTCTCGTGCGATCCGCCCGACCACCTCGGGGGCTGCGTGAAGCGGGTTCTTCGCGCCTGCCGGGATGGCCAGATGCATGATCAGGACGTTTGCGTCTTTTGCGAACTCGACGAAGTTCGGATTGGTTCCCGTCTGGTCCGAGCTGAACACGACGGATACGCCTTTGGTCGTTACGCGATAGGCCAACGTGGCCATCGGCCCATGCGGTATCCCCAACGCCGTGACAGTCAGCCCATCGGCGTCGAACACGGTTGATGCCTGCGCCTTCGCCACGTCGACAACCGACACCTTCAACGGGACGCCGCCGCCGCTCGTGCCCAGCTTGGCACCGAGGACGGGCCCGAGCACCTGGAATGCGCCGGTCTTCTCATCGAACAAGCGGTTGAGGAAGGTCTGAAAATCCGGGGCTGCTTCGTTACCCGATGGCCCCACGATAGGCAGAGGCTCCTTGCGCGATTGATGGCTGAGCCAGAGTAGCGCGGGAAGATCCGAGACGTGATCGGGATGCAGATGGCTGATGCCCACCATCGCGAGTTCGGTGAGCTTGCCGTCGGCCTGACCGAAGCGTCCGAATGCGCCGCCGCCCATGTCTATGAGCACCTTCGACTGCCCATCGATGCGCAGCAGATAGCTGGACGATGACCGGAACCGATTTATCGCTGGGCCGCCTGATCCGAGGATCTGGACAGCGACGGGACCGACGTCACAGGTCTGCGCGGCGGCGGTTGAGAGCGGTAAGAGCATGGCAAGGAGGGCAATGGTTGCTGATCGTTTCATCGGACACCTGCGTTGGGTTTCGAGCGGTTCGGCAAACCTCGGGCGAAACGCCACTGTAGTTGAAGAAAGCCATGCACGATCTTGCCGCCGACCATGGTCATGATGGGCTGCATCTAGCCTATCGCCACAGACGACTACCGTTTGGGATTCACCCTGCCGATGTGATCGGCCAGCGCTTCGCCGGGGTGGCGGTGGCCCTGCGCGCCGGGCTTCTGTGGCAGCACGCCTTTCTCCCATGCCTCCCAATCGGCTTGCAGGCGCGCGAACACTTCCGGTTGACGCTCCCTCAGGTTGGCGCGCTCGCGCGGATCCTTGGCGACGTTGAACAGGAACTCGTTGCCTTCCACGCGCAGGTATTTCATGTCGCCGTCGCGAACCGCGCGTTGCTAGCCGGGTCGAAAACGGAAATAGAGCTTGCGCGGCTTAGCTGCCGCAGCGCCGGTCATCGCGGGCAGCAGGTTCTCCCCGTCGGGTGGATAGGCAGGGTCGGGCGCGGTGCCAGCCGCTGCGGCCAGTGTGGGCAACCAATCCATGCTCGCTATCACCTGCTCGGATACCGCACCGGCCGGGACGCCGCCGGCGGGCCAGCGCGCGATCGCAGGAATGCGCAGGCCACCCTCTAGGAGTTCGCCCTTCATGCCGCTGAACGGCCAGATCTTGGAGAAGCGCTCGCCGCCGTTGTCGCTGGTGAACACGACGATCGTGTTGCGAGCGAGCCCATGGAGATCGAGCGCCTGCAGCACCTTGCCGATGTTGTGGTCCATGCTCTGGACCATCTTCGCGTAGGTCTTGGCGTCGCCGCCCTCATAGTGGATGAAGTCCTTGACGCGCTTGCCCTCCTCCTCGTCGTCGGGTCCGAGCCAGGGATAGTGAGGGGCGTTGAAGTGCAGGCTGATGAAGAACGGCTGCTTCGACTTGGCGAAACCTTCGATAGACTTCACGGCGCGATCGCCGAGCAGGTTCGTCATGTAGCCATTGCGGTCGACGGGAACGTCGTCCTCATAAAGCGGCGTTCGCGACTTGGCGCCGTGATCGAAGTAGTGCGCGGTGCCGCCGAAGAATCCGAAGAACTTGTCGTAGCCGCTCTTGAGCGGGCTGAACTCGGGCAAGAAGCCCAAGTGCCACTTCCCGATCAGCTCAGTAGCGTACCCTGCCTTTTTCAGGATCGACGGGATCGTCGGATGATCAGGCGGAAGGCCGATGCCCTTGGGTGTTTGCGGGCTGATCGGCTCCTCCAGGCCGACCGGCAGCCGATACTGATACCGCCCTGTAATCAAGCCGACGCGCGTCGGCGTGCACACGCAGGAATTGGAGTAGGCCTGGGCAAACCGCATTCCCTCGGTTGCCAGACGGTCGATGTTGGGTGTCGTGTAATCGCGCTGGCCGTAACTGCTGACGTCTGCAAAGCCGAGATCGTCGGCCATGATGAAGATGATGTTGGGCTTGGCTGCCTGTGCCTGTGCAAGGCGCCCGGAACCTAGCGATGCCAGCGCCACCGAACCCGCGACGCCGGTCTGGACGAACCTCCGGCGCGTCAGCCTCTTGCCCGTCGACATGCTTTCCTCCCGTGTTTTCCCCGCCGGTTTGTAGCTCTAATTCTTGTTGGCGTCACGCCGGCCATGCGCCCTGCGAAATGCGAGTTCCCGTGACCTCGGCCCCGGGGGATCCGTTGTCGGCGAAGGCACTGCCGCGCGGATCGGGGCATCCGACGCCATGTCGTCCGTCCGGGGATGGAGCAGTCTTGGTGTTCGGCCGGTCAGACCGCCCGAACCCTGACGCTTCAAAGCAAGCACTGTTATGCGCGGCCCTGCCGACCAGCTTAGGCCAGCGTGTAAGCGCGCTGCGCTTCAGTACATTTGCAACGCAAGCACGCCGCCGGGCCCGACCATCAAGCCCCAGGCATCGTCGGCGCCGACCACGATCTCGCCGTTCTGATTGGGTTTGCCAGCGCGCTTCAGCACATACTTGTGCTTGCCAGGCTTGAGGTCGATCATCGGCCCATCCGGTGTTTTTGATCCACCGGTGCCAGGTGCAAGCTTGAAGACCTTCTGGTTGATCGTCAGCGAAGCTTCGTCGTCGCCGATATTGCCGAGTACGACCTTCGCTCTGCCGGCCGGCGGCAACAGTCCCGCCTTCGCCGCCTCAGCCGGGTTCTTGACGACGAGGCTGACGGTCGTCTCCTTGTCCTTACGCCCCAGTGTCAGCGAGGCCGGGCCGTCTGGCGCGGCGAACGCAAGTGCGACGGTGTCAGGCTTGATCACAGCGCCTTCGGGCCGTTCCTTCCAGTCACGTTTCGCCAGTTCGCGGCGGTAGAAAGCCAGCACAGACCCTATGTCGGACGGCACTTGCGCGTTGTAGTCGCGGCGGAACGAGGCCGTGCTGCCCTTCATGTTCCATGCGCCCGGCGCGCTCATCGTGCGCTTCTTCGGCACCGGAAAGCCGGATACCTCATCCGCTTCGAGTTGCTCGGTCTCACGGTTTGGATCGGCCGGCACTTGCAACCCGGTTCCATCCGCGGACACCCTTGCATTCCCGCCGAACAGCATCACGGTGAAGCTGATCTTCTGTGCACCTTTGTTGAAATCCAGACGAACCATCGTCGGCTTGTCGATGGGTGAACGCGCTTCCTTCCAGCCGCGCGCCTTCAATTCCCCCCGATAGAATTCAGCGACCGATTTCGGCGTGGACGGCGAGGTGAATTCGAGCTTGCCGTCTTCGCTGTTGAATTTCACAGACGCTGCATTCTCCGGCAGCGGAACCGGTGTGTTGGAATTGGCGAGCGGACGCAACGTCTCGACCGGCGCATTGGCGACGGCAGTCGCTGCCGCGAGGCGCTTGGCGTCGGACGCCGCGATCAATGCCTCGGCCTGCTGTCGCGCATCGCGCAACCACTTGGCATCGGCCTCTTGTTTGGCGCGTGCACGCGCGGCGATTGCAGCCTGCGAAATTTGTGCGACGAGGCGGACATCGGTCATGTCGTATTGCTGACGAAGCTCCAGCACCGCCGTGTCGTCCGTCTTGGTGAAGGTGACCTTCGCTGCGCTGTCGCTCACGGTCGCGCCCGCGGCATGTTCCTGATAGCCGCGGCTCGTCAATTCGCGGCGATAGAAGGCCAGCACGACGGGGACCTCGGCGATCACCAGCGCCGTCGCTTCGCGCCGGACCGAGTCTGCACTACCGGTGCCGCCGGTTCGCTTGTAGTTCTGCGAGGCGGGAAGTCCGGCGAAGTCCTGGTAGAAGGCCAGATCCTGGGGCAGTGCAAAAGGTGCGGTCCGCAAATCGACTATGGTCTTGCCGTCCGCAGCGCGTTGCAACGTCAGCATCACCGGTGGCCACTGCCGCTCGCGCCGCTCACGACTGAAATACACACGTTTGCCGTTGTCGATCGCATCGTTGAGCCTTGCGGCAGGCCAGCGTGATGCGATCGTCGCGCCATCGAGCGGCGACCAGCCTTCTGCAGCGAGGCCTTTGGCCAGGAAATCAACGGCGGCCTCGATAGACATGCCCGTTGTGCATCGAAGAAAAGGCCTGTTCTCATCGTAGACGATATCGGCGGCATCCTCGGGAAACGGAACGTTGGCGGGGATTGAATTGTTGTGACTGTAGCTGATGCGTGAACGATCGGCTTTGCCGTCAGACATGGTGAGGGATACGTAGATCCCGACCCGGCCCTTCTTGTAGCGCACGGATTGCGGCTCATCGGGCGTGCGGTAGCGCAACCAGCCCTGGCTGTTCAGGGCCTTCTCTGCAGCAACCGCAGCGTTGGCCCGGGATGCGGGATACACAAATGTGATCGAATTGGTGGATGATCGATCGGCTGCGACCTCGGCACCCTCAGGGCGAGGAACATTGGAAATGTCGAAGCCGCTTTGGGCGTAAGCGCTGGGCGACACGGCGGTCAGAATTGCGAATGCGGCCAGTGCGGAACATAGCCTCGAGACGAGTGTTCGCCGGCCAACGGATGTGAATACGAACATTTTCGCTTCTGTTCCCCTGCGTCGCTGCGCTAGCTCGGACAGCGCCGCCGCGAATGTGGTCTTGAGGATATGATCTGCGCAAGCGAGTTCAATCATCAGAGATACCAATAAGTTAGCGCATGGTTGCAATGAGAAGGCCGCCGGTCGGCCTAGCCTCCGCGCAACGTGCTTAACGAAGCGGGGAGCCGCAAGCGCGCAACTTCGTGTCCTTGCAGTTTGCACATAGGCCCAAAATTTGCGGTGCGCCGCATTTGCTGTGTCCTCGCGTGCGCACTTTTCGCATATAGAGGCTGCGGCGAGGTTCGAACACGGCGACAGGCCCCTTCGCCCGTGAGAGCATCTTCTCGCCCCGGTACGCGGAAACTAGTCGAAAAACGATGTCGTTTCGAATGCATAGATTCTCTGTTGCGCCCATGATGGATTGGACGGACCGGCACTGCCGGGCGTTTCATCGTAGGCTGACCTCGCGCGCGCTGCTCTATACCGAGATGGTTACGGCAGCGGCGATTCTGCATGGCGATCGTGACAGGCTGCTCGGGTTCTCAGGCGAGGAGCAGCCCGTGGCGCTGCAACTCGGCGGCTGCGAACCGGCAGCCCTCGCGGAGGCCGCCCGGATCGGCGCGGGCTACGGCTACATCGAGATCAATCTGAATGTCGGCTGTCCTTCCGACCGGGTCCAGGAAGGACGTTTCGGCGCGTGCCTGATGCTGGAGCCCGATCTCGTCGCCCGCGGCTGGAACGCGATGCAGTCGGCGGTCGACGTTCCAGTTACCGTCAAGTGCCGCATCGGCGTCGACGATCAGGACGCAGAGGCCGATCTGGAGCGTTTCATCTCGAAAGTGGCGAAGGCGGGTTGCCGCACATTCGTCGTGCATGCGCGCAAAGCGTGGCTCAAAGGCCTGTCGCCGAAGGAGAACCGCGAGGTGCCTCCCCTGGACTATGATCGCGTCAGGCGATTGAAGACGGCCCATCCCGATCTCACGATCGTGCTCAACGGTGGCATCACGACGCTCGATCAAGCTCGGCAGCACTTGGAATGGGCGGGCGGCGTCATGCTCGGCCGCGCCGCCTACCAGAACCCCTACCTGCTGGCGGAGGTGGATCACCAGATCTTCGGTGAAGACACTCCCGTTCCCTCTCGCGAGGAGGTGCTGGAGGCCCTGATCCCCTATGCCGGGCGCCACGTGTCCGGTGGCGGCCGCCTCAACAATATCACGCGCCACGTCCTCGGCCTCTACCACGGACGTCCCCGCGGTCGCGCCTTTCGGCGTCATTTGAGTGAGCATGCGGTCCGCTCGGGGGCAGGCGCAGACGTACTCGAGGCGGCGTTGGAAATTGCCCGCGGCAACATCAGGCCGGAACCCAGGGCATCTGCGGCCTGACTTTCGTTGCTTCGGGTGTCGCTCCCGCCGATTGGTTTTGCAACTCATGTTAGCCCGGAGTTTGCGATCACGCACCGCAAGCGTCGTTGTTATGCCCGGTGAGCGGCAATTCGTGCTGTATCGAGGCAGACGGTGTTCCTATCTGGTACTATTCTGTTCGTGCGTATCCTGAGGCAGTTGTCATGAAGCTGATCGAGGTCGTGGCCGTCGAGGATCGAAGCCGGGGCGCGTCCCAGGACGTGGTGTACGAGGCGGGGGAGGCAAGGGGCCCCGCGGCGTTGCGCGTAGGGAGGCCGTAGGCCGACCGGAGAGCAACGCCGCGGGGCGCCAAAAAAATTTCTTCCCCGCTGTCCACAGCCCCTGAGGG
>CANJPN010000332.1 GCA_947475855.1 Bradyrhizobiaceae bacterium | reverse complement strand
CAGCCGCCTGTCCTTGTGACGACGACGCTGGACACTGAAAATCGCACGCAGCTCGGGCTTGATGTCAACGAGTTCGTTTCGGGCGAAATGCCAATCGAGCTTCTGATCACGCCGAGACCACAGGGCGAACCCCAGATTCAAGTGCGTGCCAATCTCGTGAATGCGGAGCTGATTCTCGAAGCGCTTGCGTGGAAAAAAGCTCCGGGACGTCCCGCTACACTGCAGTTCGAAATTGCCCGACCGTCGAAGCAGCGCACGGAGTTGCAAGGTTTTCGCATCGTTGGCGAAGACATCTCGCTGGCGGGAAATCTGGTGCTCGACGGGCGCAACAAGCTGCGCGAGTTTTCGTTCCAGGAACTGGTGCTGCATGTCGTGTCGCGGCTACAGATGTCGGGAACACTGCGCAACGACAACGTATGGGACGTGACGGCGCGAGGGCAGACGCTAGACGGGCGGGATTTCTTCAAGTCGCTGTTCTCGTTCAGCCAGGTGCGCTCGAAGCCGTTGCCGCCGCGAAAAGATCAGGCTGGGCTCGATATCAAAGTCGAAATCGACAACGTGCTCGGGCATCAGGAGGTCGCGCTAAAGAATCTCAAGTTGCAGATGTCCAATCGTGGTGGGCGTACGACCGCGATGCATGCGCGGGGAGTGGTCGAAAGCGGCGGCAAGCAAGCTGGCGCGCCACTCGAAGTTACGATCAGTCAGGCGGGACGCGAGCCGCGGCGGCTGTTGGCGCGATCGGAGGATGCGGGGCAGGTGTTCAGGATGATCGGATTTTTCCCGAACATGCTGGGTGGCACGATGAACCTCGACGTCAATCTCGATGGCGGCGGCGCAGCAGACAAGACCGGACGGCTCAACGTCTGGAACTTCGCGATACTTGGCGATGCGGTCGGCGATGGGTTGGATGGCCTCGATCAGAATGCGAATGCACGTGGACAGCGGCGTGTGCAGCAGCGGTCGCGGCTGGATTTCATTTCAATGAATGCGCCATTCGAATTGGGGCACGGCCAGGTCGTGATCAGCGATGCGGACCTGCGCGGGCAAGTGCTCGGCGTACTGTTGCGTGGAAAGGCTGATTTTCGGCAGCAAACCGTCGATCTGGGCGGCACTTATGTGCCGCTGCAGGGGCTGAACTCGGCTTTGGGGCAGTTCCCGATCCTTGGCGTGATCCTGGCGGGACCACGAGGCGAAGGCGTGATCGGGATGACGTTTCGCGTGCACGGGCCGATGGCGCGGCCGCAGGTCGACGTCAATCCTGCATCGATCGTGCCTGGCATCTTCCGTGAGATGATGCAGATGACAACATCGAACCCGCGGATCACACCACGGGATGCCCAGCCGGCGCCGACGCCGCCGCCGGAGCCGACCAAGTCCGCGCCGAAAAAGGCGGCACCGCGCTCAGCCTCGCCGGGCAAGGCCAGCGATGCCGTGGCGGTTCCGGTATCGCCCCAGATCGACCCGGACGGAGGTTGGAACTCGAATGCCGTGAGAGCGCCGTCTCCGCGAGCGGTGCCGCGAACGAATTAGTGCGAGGTCTCCGCAGTCGTCTGGTCCGCCACCGTTATTCCGGGCGCAAGAGGATGTGGCGTTTGCGGCCGAGCGACAGTTTGATCA
The DNA here is from genome assembly GCA_947475855.1 of Bradyrhizobiaceae bacterium. GTDB lineage: Bacteria > Pseudomonadota > Alphaproteobacteria > Rhizobiales > Hyphomicrobiaceae > CAMDPA01. Next base: position 5,298 of record CANJPN010000332.1, on the reverse strand, counting down.
CGTCGCCGCCGGTGAGCATCTTGGATGAGACCAGCAGCTTCTCGTCGGTGACCGCTTCGTCGTTGACGCGGAGGCCGCCGCCCTGGATCTGACGGCGTGCTTCGCTATTCGATTTGACGAGACCAGCCTTCACGAAAGCAGCGAGAACGCCGATGCCCGTGGCCAATTCGGCTTTCGGGATCGAGATGCTGGGCAGGTCGGTCGCCAACGTGCCCTGCTCGAACGTCTTGCGCGCGGTCTCGGCGGCGGCCTCGGCCTTGTCGTGGCCGTGGACGAGGGCGGTCGCTGCCGTGGCGAGCACCTTCTTGGCTTCGTTGATCTCTGCTCCTTCCAGCGTTTCGAGACGCTCGACCTCGCTCAGCGGCAGAGCCGTGAAGAGGCGAAGGAAGCGGCCGACATCGGCGTCCTCGGTATTGCGCCAGAACTGCCAGTAGTCGTATGCGCCGAGTTGGGCTTCGTTGAGCCAGATGGCGCCGGCCGCGGTCTTGCCCATCTTCGCGCCTGACGCGGTGGTCAACAGTGGGCACGTCAGCGCATAGAGCTGAGATGTGCCCATGCGGCGGCCGAGGTCGATGCCGGTGACGATGTTGCCCCATTGATCGGAGCCGCCCATCTGCAGGTTGCAGCCGTAGCGGCGGGCCAGCTCGACGAAGTCGTAGGCCTGCAGCAGCATGTAGTTGAACTCGATGAACGACAGCTCTTGTTCGCGGTCCAACCGTAGTTTGGCGCTATCCATCGTCAGCATGCGATTGACGGAGAAATGGCGGCCGACATCGCGCAGGAACTCGATGTAGTTGAGGGGAGCCAGCCACTCGGCGTTGTCGACCATCAGCGCTTCGTGTTTGCCGGGACCGAAGGTCAGCAGCTTCGAGAATACGCCCTTGATGCCTTCCTTGTTGGCGTCGATCTCCTCGATCGTCCGGATCATGCGCGTCTCATCCTTGCCGGATGGGTCGCCGACGCGCGTGGTGCCGCCGCCCATCAACGCGATCGGCTTGTTGCCGGTCACCTGGAGCCAATGCAGCATCATGATCGAGATGAGTGAGCCGACATGAAGCGACGGCGCGGTACAGTCATAGCCGACGTAAGCGACGATTTCTCCCTTCGCGGCAAGCGCATCGAGGCCGGCGAAATCCGAGCACTGGTGGATGTACCCACGTTCAGCGAGGATGTTCAGAAAGTCGGACTTATGTGTCGCCATGGTGTAGGCTTTCCAGGGATGGCCAGGAGACTCTGTTCTCACTCGTGCGAGGGGTGATGCGGGTAGAGGGGGCTCCCTAAATGCATAGGATGACGTCCGTGAGCAAGCAACCGTTGTCGATTTCGATGCGGGCCATTGGACTGATGAGCGGTACTTCACTCGATGGTATCGATATCGCATTGATGGAGACGGACGGTGCGGATCGTGTGCGGCGGATCTGCGGCGTGACCGATGCCTATCCTGACGAATTCAAGGAGCGGCTACGTGGGGCGCTGCGTGAAGCAGTCGGGATTGCGGATCGCAGCGCACGACCCGGATCGCTCGGGGCCATTGAACAGGAATTGACGGAGCGCCACGCGCAGGTCCTGCTCAGGTTCATGGGGAATCTGACGCTGCAACCGTCGTCGGTGGATCTCGTCGGTTTTCATGGGCAGACGGTGCTGCACCGGCCGGATCAGGGATTGACGGTCCAGCTCGGCGACGGCGTGCTGCTATCGAAGTTGACCGGAATCGATGTGGTCTACGATTTGCGCGCCGGCGACGTCGCTGCTGGTGGGCAGGGTGCGCCTCTGGTGCCCGTCTATCATCGGGCATTGGCCGCGGCGTTGCCGCAGCGGCCGGTCGCTTTCGTCAACATCGGCGGCGTCGCGAACGTCACCTGGATCGGTGCAGACGGCCATATGGTCGCGTTCGATACGGGGCCTGGCAATGCCATGATCGACGATTGGATGTCGCTGAAGGCCGGTGTGGGTTGTGATACCGACGGGGCGACTGCTGGTTCCGGTCGTGTGCACGAGGACTATGTGGCGGAGTACCTGCGGCATTCGCATTTCTCCGCGCCTGCTCCGAAGTCGCTCGATCGCAATGCGTTTCCAGTAGAACTGGTCGATCCCCTATCCCTAGAGGATGGCGCGGCGACGCTGACGGCGTTCACGGCGGCGGCAATCGCGCGGGCGCGTGAGCATATGCCGGCGGAGCCTCTGCTGTGGGTGGTGGCGGGCGGCGGACGGCGCAATCGAACATTGATGAGCATGCTGGCGGGGCGTGTCGAGAACGCCGTCGTGCCGGCCGAAGCGGTCGGACTCGACGGTGACAGCATGGAAGCGGAAGCCTGGGCGTATCTCGCGGTGCGCTCGTATCGTGGCTATCCGTTGACGTATCCAGGTACGACGGGAGTTGAGCGGCCGACGCGCGGCGGTGTCCTGGTTCGTGTCGGAGCTTGATTGGATTTAGGCGGATACCTTGCGGGTGCACAGTACCGCGGGCCAGAACGAGGATCATCTGAATGGGAATGTTCAAGCTGGCCTTCCTGGCCTTGGTGGCCTTTCTGTCAGCGGTCGGCATCTTCATCGGATGCGTGATGATTGTGACCAGTCTGCAGAATGGCTCGATCGCTTTGAGTTATACCGGCGGGGGTAAGGCCATCACTGAGACGATCAGCCGAGCTGGAGACAGCGGCCGGTTCTGGCAGCTGCTTCTCCTGATGGGTGTGGCCCCGGTTGCGATCGGGGCGGGAGCGTTGTGGTATTCTGTGAGGAAGCTGCGCGGGACTTGAGGAGCGCGCAGCTTCAGTTTTGCTTTCTGATTTGCGAAATCAGCGCTCGGCCTTGGCTTTCTCTTCCAGGATCTCGACCATCCGTTCGTCGACGTAATTGCCGACGATGTCGACGAGAGGAGTAGTCAGGTCTTCCTTGCTCTCGCCGACGAAGAAGTGGTTGGCGCCCGGCACGATGGTGTGCTGGATCTTGATGCCCTTCTGCGTCTTCGTTTTGGCGGCAAGCTCGGCAACCGAGGCCGACGGCACGACGCGGTCCTTCTCGCCGTTGATCATCAGGCCGGACGCCGGGCAGGGCGCGAGGAACGTGAAGTCGTAGATGTTGGCCGGCGGGGCGACGCAAACGAATGCGTCGATCTCGGGCCTGCGCATCAGGAGCTGCATTGCGATCCAGGTGCCGAACGAGAATCCGACGATCCAGCAGGCTTTCGCGTCGGGCTTGACGAGCTGCAGCCAGTCGAGGGCGGAGGCAGCATCGGCCAATTCGCCGGGGCCGTTGTCGAAGTAGCCTTGGCTGCGGCCGACGCCACGGAAGTTGAAGCGCAGCGTCGAGAAGCCGCGATCGTGGAACATGTAATATAGTTGGTGGATCACCGGGTTATTCATGGTGCCGCCGAACTGCGGATGCGGGTGGAGGATCAGCGCGATCGGCGAGCGGGGGTCCGGCTCGTGATGATAACGCGCCTCCAGGCGGCCGACGGGGCCATTGATGATCAGCTCTGGCATCGAACCTCTCGCGCTCTTACGGGCGGTATCCGGCATCCCGATCTACAGCTCGTCGCGCCCAGGTCGTGCGTTGGGCGAGACGACGCATCAGCCTGCGGCCAACAAAACTTGACTTCGCTGCTCGGGATTACCATAGTCGATTTAGAATTAGAAACGTTCGAACATGCGGGGCCCTCAGGGCCTTGCATGCTCGCAACGGTTCGCGTGGGCGGCCCTCTTAGCACATATCGGGCGCTGCGTGACAAGATCGATGACTAACATCACTGAAAGCCATCGTTGAATGACGTCGATGGTTCAACAGGCGCGTGACTTGTGCAGCAGGAAGTCCGGCTGACGAGCGGTGGAGTGACTGGCGTGGAGTTGACCACTCGAGGACGGTACGCGGTCATGGCAATGGCGGATCTCGCCAAGCATGGCCAGCTCAATGCGATGCCGCTGTCGGCGATCGCGGATCGGCAGAATCTGTCCGTTGCTTATCTCGAGCAGATCTTTCTGAAGCTTCGGCGGGCTGGGCTCGTCGAGAGCGAGCGCGGGCGTGCCGGCGGGTATCGACTGGCGCGGGTTGCCTCGGAGATCATGGTCGCAGACGTGATGCACGCGGTCGAGGAAGACACTCGCATGACGCGTTGCCATGGCGATACGGGTGTGGGCTGCATCGGCGAGCATCGGTGCCTCACGCACGGGCTGTGGGATGCGCTAGGTGATCATATTCATGGCTTTCTTGCACAGGTCAGCCTCGATGACTTGTTGTCGGGGCGCGTTGGACAAATCGTTACCACCCCTTTGACGGCTGCGTCCGCAGCGGTGGCCGCTCCAGAGAGGCCACCGGCCTGATGGGTGAGGCTCGCACATATCTCGATCACAACGCCACGGCGCCGCTGCGTTCGGAGGCGCGGGCGGCGATGCTGGCTGCGCTCGATCTCGTGGGTAATGCATCGTCGGTGCATGCCGAGGGGAGGCGGGCGCGGGAAACGATCGAAGTTGCGCGGGAGCAGGTTGCGGCGATGGTCGGGGCGAAGCCCGAAGAGGTCGTATTCACGAGCGGGGCGACCGAGGCCAACAATTGGGTCATCCGAGGTGGCTGGGATGGCCTAGCCATCGCTGCTCACGAGCACGATTCAGTTTTGGCGCCGGCGAAGATGTGCGGGGCGAAGCTCACTCTATTGCCGGTTAAAGGCGATGGTGTCGTCGATCTCGAAGCTTTGCGCGAGTTGGTGGGCCAAGACGTTACGGGTAGGTCGTTGTTCAGCCTGCAATACGCCAACAGCGAGACGGGCGTGCTGCAGCCTGTGGCCGAAGTCGTGGGGCTCGTCGGGGCGAACCGCCGCGTTCACTGCGACGCGGTGCAGGCCGTTGGTCGAGTGCCAGTCGATTTCAGGGGCATCGGCCTCGATTTCATGTCGATCTCCGGGCACAAGCTGGGTGGTCCCAAGGGCATCGGAGCGTTGGTGGTCCGCGACGGGATCGATCTGTCGCCGCTGCTCGCCGGTGGTGGGCAAGAGCGACGCCGGCGATCAGGAACAGAGAACGTGGCCGCAATTGCAGGTTTCGGTGCGGCGGCAACCGCAGCACTCGCCGGACTTGGCGAAATGGCGCGGGTGTCTGGACTTCGCGGCCGGTTGGAAGAAGGCGTCAGGTCGACGACGCCCAAGGCACTCGTGATCGGCTCGGAAAGCCCACGGCTTCCCAATACATCGTGCATTGCAATGCCGGGTGCGGATGCTTCGACGCTTCTGATTCAGCTCGATATGGCAGGTATTGCGGTGAGTGCGGGTTCGGCGTGCTCGTCGGGAAAGATCGGCGGCAGTCATGTTCT
>CANJPN010000331.1 GCA_947475855.1 Bradyrhizobiaceae bacterium | reverse complement strand
GCCGCCACCGAGATTTCGTCGAGCACAGGCGTATGGCCGCTGCCCGATCGCGGCCGCAACAGACGCGCCAACGTCGCCCGCTCGGTCTCCAACGCGCGCAACTCCAGGCTCGCCTTCTGCGCAGCCTCGGCCCGCTCCCTGACACTCGTCGAGAGCGCCGCGACGCGTTCTTCGCTTTCGAGCGCCTTCCCCTCGCCATCCTCGATCGTCTCGCCGAGCGAAGCGCACGTCTCCTGCAATTCCCCAAGCCGCGACGTATCAGGCGCCCGCTGCGCGAAATCAGCGAGCTGCGTCTTGAGAGAGGCGAGCTGCCGCTCGAGCTTCAGCGCCTGCTCACGGCGCTCGTTCAGCGTAGTTTCCAGAATCCGCCGCCGCGAGCGGATCTCGAAATCGCGCTTGGCAAGCTCGGTCTGTCGCACAGTAGCAGCCGCTTCTTCATCCCGCGCCGAGGTCACCGCCGCCCTCGCTGCCTCCTCGGCCTCGGTCGCGCCTTCCATCGCCTCGATCAGCTCGGCCAGCTCCGCCTCGATCCGCTCGAGTTGTTCGGCCGCCTCGTCCCTCGCATCGCTCTCGCGCTCCACATCGGCTTCCAGCTGCGTGATACGACCGCCGAGTTCCTTGCGCCGCAACGCCGCGCGCTCGGCCTCCCGCTCGAAGTTCGCTTGTTCGATCTTGAGCCGCGCCAGTACCGCGCCCCGAGTCGCCTCCGCCTCGCGCAACGGCTGTAGGCTTTCCGCGAACTGCGCTTCGTCCCGCGTCAGCCGGCTTTCCAGTTCAGCCGCACCCCCGAGCGTGACGAGCGCCTCGCGCAGCGCAGCTTCCGACGTACTCGCATGTCGATCTGCCTCGGCCCATCCGACATGTGCAGCGACCGCTTCTGCCTTCCGGATCTCCACCGATAATTCGCGATATCGCCGCGCTTGCCGCGCCTGCCTCTTCAACCCGTCCATCTGCGTCGAAATCTGCCCGACGATATCGGCAAGCCGGGCCAGATTACCCTCCGCCGCTTTCAGCCGAAGCTCTGCATCGTGCCGCCGGCTGTGCAAGCCCGCCACGCCGGCTGCATCTTCGAGTATGCGCCGCCGCTGCTCCGGCTTGGCGTTGACGATCTCGCCGATCTGCCCCTGCCTCACCAGCGCCGGGGATCGCGCACCGGTCGCCGCGTCCTCGAACAGGATCCGCACATCGCGCGCCCGCACGTCGCGTCCGTTGACCCGGTAGGCCGAGCCCACGTCCCGCTCGATCCGCCGCGTGATTTCGAGAACGTCACTATCGTTGAATTCGGCCGGCGCAGTTCGCTCGGAGTTGTCGAGGAAGACTGTCACCTCGGCCATGTTGCGGGCCGGCCGCGTCGTCGTCCCGGAGAAGATCACGTCCTCCATCGCGGCGGCGCGCATCGACTTGTAGGACGTCTCACCCATCGTCCAGCGCAACGCCTCGAGCAGGTTCGACTTGCCGCAGCCGTTGGGGCCCACGACACCGGTCAAACCTTTCTCGATGACAAGCTCGGTAGGTTCTACGAACGACTTGAACCCGAGCAGCCTGAGACGGGTGATCTGCATGCCATGGGACTACCGCATTTGCAGCCCCTGGTCCACGCCGAAATTATAGAACCATTGGAAATCGTTCAGCTTTTCTGAGCAACCGAAGCGTTGCCCGCCACCAGAGGATCGATGATCGCCCGCATGTCGTTGAGCGTCAGGGTGTGCTTGATGAGCCGCCCATTGATGAAATAGTTGGGCGTGCCGACAATTCCCAGCAGCCGCCCCCGCTGTTTGACCGCATCGAGCGAAGCGACCAGGGCCTTGTCCTGCCGGCAGGCCTCCAGCTTCTCCGCCGTCAGCCCTAGATCCCCCATCGCCTTGACGATCGGCTCCGGCCGCACATCCTGACTAACCCATTGAGCCTGCATACGCATTAGCCTGTCGTACGCCTGAAAATACCTCGCAGGCGCAACACAGCGGGTCGCAATCGTCGCCAGCCCCGACTGGAAGCCGATCGGGAACTCACGAAGTATGAAGCGCACCTTGCCGGTGTCGATGTATTGCCGCCTCAACTCAGGAAACGACTCGATTTGAAACTGGCGGCAGAACGGACACGTCATCGAGGCATATTTGATTACCGTAACCGGTGCATCCGCGCGCCCCATCGACATCTCAGGCAGATCGCCTGCGGGTTGCATCACCTCCGCGAGCGTCGGATTGGCAATCACCTCGCGCGGCGCCAAAGCAGCCGATGCACCGTCGACAAACGGGTTGCCTTCCATCTTGTCGGGCGTGGCCGAACCACCACCAGCGCTACCGCTTGTGAGACCGCCGATCGCCAATGGCCCCTGTGAAACGCTCGCACCACAGGCCGCGAGCATGATTGAGGTAACGGCCACCGCGATTAAACGGCTTGCTCGTTCGACCATACCGCCCGCCCCCGATGCATTCATCCCACATCAGCCCTTCAACAGCGGGTCGATTGCCTTCTCGAAGTCGGCGAGCGCAACGCCAGGCAGGCGCTTTCCGTTGACGAAGAACGTCGGCGTCGCATTGACCCCGAACTTCTCGGTGGCGCGCTTGCGGCCCGCCTCGATCTGCTGGAGGAGCTTGTCGTCGGTCAGGCACTTGTCGAAGCTGGCCTGCGTGAACCCCGCCTGACGCGACATCTCGAACAGCCGCGGCACGGGATTACCCGGCTGGAACGCCCACTCCTGCTGCCGCTTGAACATCTCGGAGACGAAAGCAGTAGTGCCATCACCGCCTACGCAACGCGCCAGCATCGAAACCGCCGCAGCGATATTGTCGAGCGGGAACTCACGGAACACCAGTCGTGCCTTGCCGGTGTCGATATACTTTTCCTTGAGCTTCGGCAGAACCGTGTTGTGAAACGCCGCACAATGGCCGCAGGTCATCGAGGCATACTCGACGATGGTGACCGGCGCGTCGGCCTTGCCGTACACGATCTCAGGCAGATCGACTTTCATCAACTCGTCGACGGCAACTTGGGCTGGCGCTGCAGCGCGCTGCGCAAGCACAGGCTGGACCGAAGCCAAGGCAGCAACGGAAATGCTGCCCCCGAGCAAAGCTCTGCGGCTGACCGAGTCGTTCAGTGATTTGATAAGCGCGTCGCTCACGTGCGGCTCCTGGGAGTGCAAAGATGCACTGCGACGATGCAGTGCCGAGATCGCATCACCAGGACCCAAGCCCACGGCGGCGATAGACGTTCTCACATAGGCCATTAGGCACGCGCTGCCAACAGAACAGGCAACGCGAAAGCTGACTAAAGCGCAACACTATGTCGTGAACGGACCCTGGTCGCATTGGACCAACGCTCATTGCCGGAACCGTAGAAATAGGCATTGTCGGATACGAGCGCCGGCCCACCGCGAGAGCCCCGGACATCACGACTGATCAACCCGAATTGCCCAGCGAAGAGACCACGGACGAAACCGCCGTACCGAGGCCGTCGACGAACAGCTGGGCGCCGTTGATCAGCACCTCGCCGACAAAATCAGCGGCAATACCACCGTCCTGGCCACGACTGTCGTCTTCATGCGCCGCCGTAACAGGCACGACCTCATCAGCAGAACTCGTTCGCGACTTCGGGCTCTCGTTGCTCACGGCGGCACGTCCTCATAATCGATGGGATGCCCCTACTAAACACCTCGATCGCGGCCGATTTCAGGATCTGATTGAGGCACAAAAAGAACATGACTGACAGAAGGTTACCGCCATCAGCGCTTTGCCATGCCCTTCTGTATCCGCTCGAAGGCGGCCCGCAGCCGATCGTCCGCTACCTGCCCCAGATCAATTGGCGGCTTCGCCGAACGCGATTTGCCCGCCACCACGTCGCGCGGCATCGATTGACGCGGCTCGGCTACCATCGGCACCTGTTCGATCCTCAACTCCGCGATTGCCCTGTAGCCGAAGTAGGAGTTGATCCGGTCGATGATCTGCCGCCCCTTGTACTGCACGTCGAGCGCTCGCGCCGCATCCACCATTAGAAACAGCGTCGCGCCAGGTCGGCCCGACTGCTCTGCCGGCGTATCGCCATAGGTCTCGACGGCCCGTGGCCACTTGAGCTTGTTGGGCCGGGTATGCAGCGCAAGATCGCTCCCCACGATCGTCGCCCAGTCCGTCAGCAGCGCGGCAGTCGAAAATCCATACTTCTCCATCACCTTCTTTGTGAGCCTAGGGACGAAGCTGCCGACGGCTTTGACGCCGAAAGCCGTCTTGCGCACGATTGGCGGATTCACGAAGGCTTTGGTTGCAGGGCGGCGCACTGGACTCGACTCATTCTTGCTGCTTTGGTCGGTCACGTCGGTCGCCTCGCTGCAAATCCAAACTGCGATACGATCCGAATAGCATGCAGTCGGGGTGATTCGCGTCGGCAGCCCAAGGATCCACAAGGTGATCGACATGGCGGGCGTGGCTAAACTGCAACGTAATCCGCGAACGGGTCCATATAACCCCGTTGCCCGAGATGTAGCACCACCATTGCTCGAATGGTACGACCGCGAACGCCGCGAGCTACCATGGCGGATGGCGCCGGGCGAGCGCGCCGATCCCTACCGCGTCTGGCTGAGCGAGATCATGCTGCAGCAGACCACCGTCAAGACAGTCATCCCATATTACGACAAATTCCTCCGCCTCTGGCCCAACGTGAAGTCGTTGGCCAAAGCCGGCCTCGACGACGTGCTCGCAGCGTGGGCAGGCCTGGGCTACTATAGCCGCGCGCGGAATCTCCACGCCTGCGCGAAGACTGTTGTCGCAGAGCACGGCGGCAAGTTCCCGTCGAACGAGACCACGCTCGCCACACTTCCCGGCATCGGCCCCTATACGGCGGCAGCCGTCGCATCGATTGCCTTCGGTGAGCGTGCGACGCCTGTCGATGGCAATATCGAGCGTGTCGTTGCGCGCCTGTTTGCCGTCCGCGAGCCGTTGCCCCTTGCCAAGCCCGCGCTGCGCTCGCTAGCGGCGACGTTGACGCCACTGACCCGCACCGGCGACTTCGCACAAGCGATGATGGATCTGGGCGCCACCATCTGCACGCCAAAGAGTCCCTCGTGCCTCATGTGCCCGCTGAAAAACGAATGCACCGCCCGCGCGATCGGCATCGAAGCAAAGCTGCCCGCGCGCTCTCCGAAAGGGCAGAAGCCCAACCGCTTCGGCATCGCCTTCATCGCCTTGCGGGAGGACGGCGCGGTTCTGCTTCGTCGCCGTCCGGACAACGGCCTGCTGGGCGGCATGATGGAGATCCCGTCGACCGAATGGATGGATATGCTACCGGCGACAACTGACGCGATGCATATCGTCCCGGTGAAAGCCGACTGGTGGAAGGTGCCGGCGACCGTGCGCCACGTATTCACGCACTTCGAGTTGGAGTTGGTCGTCTATCGCGCCGTCGTCTCGAACGATAGCGAGCTCACCTTTTGGGCCGACAGCCCGCGCTGCCGCTGGGTCCCCCGCCGCGAGCTCGACGCTCAAGCGCTTCCCAGCGTCATGCGCAAAGTCATTGCGCATGGCTTGCGCGAGATGTGAGCGGCATCCCGTACGATCGCCGAATGTATGATCCAACCACTTCTGCGCTCATCGCAATGACCTAACACAATGCTTCGCTGCAGCGTGTGTCTGCTGTGGGCCCTGGCTGCAAGCGTTGACATCCCAGGCGCCACATCGGAGCATTCGCCAACAGCATCGGACAGAAAGACCGCATCATGTCATGTCTGGCCAGAGCCATGTCGATCGCGGCGCTCTCGCTGATCCTCGCTTCGCCGCCTGACGCCTGCGCGCAGACCTTCCCTGCGCGTCCCGTGCGCATCGTAGTGCCCTGGCCCCCTGGCGCGGTGGACGTGTTCATCCGCGCCACGCAGCCGGTTATGGAAGAGGACCTCGGCCAGTCGATCATCATCGACAACAAGCCCGGCGCCAACGGCTTCATCGGCACCATGCAGGTGGCTGCTGCCAAGCCCGATGGCTATACTCTGCTGTTCAATGTCTCGAGTAGCATCGTGATGGGGCCGCTGGTCTCGGCGGAAGCCAAGTTCGACACGATCAAGGACTTCCAGCCGATCACCAACGTGTTCGATTCACCGATGGTGCTGGTCGGCAAGCCTTCGCTGCAGGCGACGACCTTTCCGGACTTGCTCGACTGGCTGAAGAAGAACCCTAATCAGGCCTACGGCACGCCCGGCCCTGGCTCGACACCGCATGTCCTTGCCGAGACGCTGAAGATCGCCGCGAAGGTTGATCTTGTTCACGTTGCTTACCGCGGCTTCGCGCCGATGATCCAGGCACTGACCGGCAACGAAGTCGCAATCGGTTTCATCGCTATCGCCACTGCCAAGCCAGTCATAATGGACGGCCGAATAAAGCTATTCGCGGTCGACCGCGGCCCGGTTGGCGATCCCGATCTGTCTAAGGCGGTCAGCCTCTCCGACACGCTTCCGGGATTCGACTCGACGCCGACCTTCGCTGGGTTGTTCGCGCCGGCCGGAACACCCAAGCCGGTCATAGACCGTCTCAATGCGGCAGCGGTGAAGGCACTGAACACGCCGCAAGTACGTGCCAGAGTGGCGCTCGGTGGCCAACGCGTGATAGCTGATACGCCGGACCAGTTCGCGGCCAGCATCAAGGACAACGTTGCGACACTTACTCGACTGGTGAACGCGACCAAAGCAGCAGGGGCGAAGTTCGATTGAGACCCCAGTCCCCCGTCAGCATTAGGCGGAAAGTTTGAACTGATTGCCCTGTCGGCTGTTGGGACGCACTTCTCAACAGCGGACATGCCCAGACTGCATATCCTCCGCGTGCTTTAGGTCATTGAACGAAGGCGCTCGCGCGCCAGCCCGTTGAGGCCGATGTGGCGGTGGATTTTGGCGGCGAGGGCAGTCGGTAACGTAATAGGAAGCGTCGCGTCTTGAGGATCGAGGGGTCAAGTGCCCCCCCCCAACCTCAAGGACCCATCGCAATG
>CANJPN010000330.1 GCA_947475855.1 Bradyrhizobiaceae bacterium | reverse complement strand
TGATTGCCTTGATCTGCAACACGGGGTTCATGCGTTCGGGGCCGTAAGTGCCGGGATATTCGCCGAAGGGTGCTTCCAGGCGACGGATCTCGGGTTGGATTTCGCACTCGATCACGATTTCGGCGTCGGCTGGAACATCGAGCGGAATAGTCTTGCAAGGCACCAGCGGTATAGGCCGCTGCAGCATGGCGCCGGCGATCTTGATCTCGTCGTCGTCGAGCTTCGAGAAAGCGAGCGAGCCGATGAAGAATGCAGGATGGTGGCCGATCACGATGGCGATGGGCGTAGGCTGTCCGCGGCGCTCGTATTTCTTCCAGATGACGTTGCCATCGGCGGTTTCCGAAAGCTGCACGCCGAGCAGGTCTTTCTCGTGGACCTGATGGCGATAGATGCCGATGTTGTTGATGCCGGTATCGGGATCGCGCATTACGGCGAGGCCAGCCGTGATGAACTTGCCCGCGTCCTTCTCGTGATACGTGCAGATCGGCAGCTTTTCGACGTCGATGTCGGCTCCGGTGATTACGACCTCATGCACGGGGGCGTCTTTCGACGCGACCATAACGGGCTCGATTGGATGTGCTTGCCGGCTCGAGCATTCCCGCACGAATTCTGCGATGGTGCCCTTCTCCATGTCGAGCGCAAGGCGAAGGCGCTCGAAGTTCGCGTGCATGTTGGCGACGAGCGGGATCTTGGAGCCCTTGACGTTGTCGAAGATCACGACTGGGGAATGGCCATCCTGTTCCAACCGATGGATGATGCCGGAGACACCGAATTTAGGATCGACCTCGGCCGTGATGCGCAGGATGTGCTCCGGGTGCTCCTTTTCGAGCATTTCGAGGTAACCTCGGAGGTCCGGGGTGTAGGGTTGGTTGGACTTCAAGGTCATCGGTGGGCCTTCGTTCGCTCTTGTTCACTTGCGTTCGGCAGAGGTTATGGAATGATCGTGCACAAATGCAAGGACGGCAGGAAACGGGAGGTTCGCTATGGCTGCGAAAAAGAAGGGCGCGGAGCGATGGGATGTTGGCGCTAGCGGTGAACTACCGGAAGGGGGGCGGCTGGTCGTCGACGTGGCTGCAATCACGGTGGGCGTGTTCCGGATCGACGGCGGGCTCTACGCTTGGGAAAGCATTTGCCCTCACGTCGAAGGGCCGGTCTGCCAGGGCTTGATGGTGCCGGCTGTGCGCGAGGTGCTCGATGAGAAGCGCGCCGTGAAAGGCAGCGTATTCGACGAGAGCGACATGCGGATCACCTGCCCGTGGCACGGGATGGAGTTTTCGATCAAGACGGGGAAGCACCCTGCGAACCCGAAGCTAGCGCTACGCAAGATCGCGGTGGCGGAGGGCGACGGCAGGATCTGGGTGGAAGTCTAGGGAAAATTCCCAGGGCGCGGGGGAGATACCGAGTTGCGGGCACCCATCAACGGCGTGGGTTTAGGCAGAAGCGTCGAGCCGGCCCGAACACTGGGTGGCTAACCCGACCTAAAGCCGATGGGCTTCTACCCTGAAGCGAAAGTTCCGACCCGCTGTGCGGCTCCGAACTTCCGATACGGCACTCGCGCCGGGCGGGGCGGGGCTCGCGGTCTCGTCGAGCGGAGAGTGTATCAGAGTCTGCTCTTCCGCTCGGCAGTGTTACTTCACTTCGCCGCGCAGGTATTTGCGGACGAGTTCGTCTGTCAGCTTCACTTTCGGATCGAACTCTGGGGCGTCTTCCATCTGTTCCAGATCGTTGAGGCCGAAATTCTTGTAGATGCGATTGATCGAGGAGATCAGGCGCACGGGGCGTTTGGGGTCCGAATTGAAGTGCTGGTGAACGGTATTGGGGGGGATGTAGATCATATCGCCCGCTTCCCATTCGAACTTCTTCACCTCGGGCATGATGGTCCACTCGTAGCGGTCCTTGACCTCCACGTCGCAGTCCTGATGCAGGTCGTAGCCCTTGCCTTCGAGGACGTAGAGGCATTCCTCGGCGAGGTGGCGGTGCTTGCCCGACTTGGAACCTGGCGGAATGATCTGCATGTAGGCGTCGATCGTCTCATAGCGGACATTCATCGCCGAATTGAGCAGGTGCTTGAGGATGCCCTGGCGCGACATTTCCCACGGCATTTCCTCCGGCGTCACGATCTTCTTGCGGCGCGCGTTGCGCGACGGTGCACTTTCGGCTTCCGTCAGGAGCTGTTGATAGAGCCCTTCGTTCTGCTTGCCCTGCAGCCAGACTTTGGATTCACCCCAGGCCATTTCTATTCTCCCTCTCCCCATCGCGGCATGACGGGGAGGAATTGGAACTACGATCAATGCGATGGGGAGAGGGGCGGGGTGAGGGGCGGCAACCGGCACCACTCCGGGGCAAGCGGCCGCCCTTCACCCTAACCCTCTCCCCGTGAAAACGGGGAGAGGGAATATCCTCTCAATACCCGTCCTTGGGGTGGTTGAAGTCGACCTCTTCTTCGCGGACTTCGAAGCCGGCGGCGCCGGGGGGAAGCTCGTCGGAACGCTTCTCGACGGTCTTCTGGAACAGCATGTTCATGAAGAGGTACATCGGCTTCGTCTTGAGGACGAGCGCGCGGGCGGGCTTGGTGTCGGAAGCATTGAAGTGCTGGTGCACGCAGTTGTTGTGCACAATCGCGATGTCGCCGGCCTTCCAGTCGTAGCGGACGCCGTCGTGGATTTCGTAGCCATTGCCGTCGAGGATGTAGAAGGCGGCCTCGTTGACGTGGCCGTGCTTCTGCGACTTGCCGCCGGGGGCATATTCCTCGAGATGGAAGTGGAAGAGCTGGGTTATGCCGTCCTTCGGCTCGACGTAGTGGCGCGAATAGGCCTGCGGCCCGTCGACGAAGTTTATCTCCTTGGCCTTGCGAACGCGGGGGACCGAGCGCAGCCGCTTCAGTTCCTCGGTCAGATTGTAGTGGCCTTGGATTCCGCGCACGAAAACGCGGTCGTTGTTGTCGTGGTAGAACTGGTTGGGTTTGGGAGCCTTGTTAGGATTGACCGGGGCTTTGGTAACAGCGGCTGCGGGCTTGGCCGCATTAGCCGTATCCTCGCCAGCCTTGCCTTTGCCTTTGACGCTATCCATCCTGCTGACTCCGCGATTGGGAACGTCGACTGCCATTTCTGGAATGACGAACCGGCCTGGAATTTGCGGGCACTTTAGCGAGGCTAAGCACCGGCCGCCAGTGGCGAGCCGAGTTTTTCACCTGCGTCAGATCGAACTGATGGCAGTGGGGTTAAGGTGGGTCTAGAGCTGAGAGCGCAGCCGGTTGATCCGGCGGAGACGCCACTGTGCGAAAACGCGTGGCGTTCGGCCAAAAACCGCAAGGCCGTGGCCGACGATGCCCATGCCCCAGCCAAGTGCTGGCCACTGTGCCCACCATGGTTCGGCGGACTGGGCGTTGATCCCGACGAGGATGGCGTTGACCAGAAGGTAACTCGCCAGATGGATGTAGAAGCCGATATGATCATCGGCGCGCTCCGCTGCCGCGCGGGTTCTGTCGTGTTCCGTCGAGGTTTGGGCACGTGCCATCGGTAGCATCCGCGTTGAATTGTTCGGCTCCGAGCCGTCAGGCGCCTTACTGATCAAGTGGGGGCGATTTGGGCAGTCTTCAACTGATGCGGGTGAATTCTGGCGAGCGCTATTTCTTTGGGGCATCTGAGAGCGCTGCTCGAACGCGCGCCACGATCTCCGGCGGTGTCGCCAGCACCTTGGCGACGAGCGGGCCGATATCCTCGCCGCGCATAGGGGCGACATCGAGCTTTGCCTTCTCGGCTTCGGCGAGATAAGCGGGGTCGCTCATCGTGGCGTCGAATGCGCGGCGAAGGGCTTCCACGCGTGCCGGGGGCACATCCGGGGGAAGGAAGAAGGGCCGGCCGAATTGAAGCCGTGTAACCATCATCTCGATCGCCCGGCGGTCGGCATCGTTGTTTGCGAGTTCGCCAATTGCCGGGACGTCGGGGAACACCGTTGAACGCTGCATCGCGTATTGCATGACGACGATGATCTTCTTATCGGCGATCCACTCCGATTTCAGCGCTTTCAATGCCAACCAGCCATTGGCGCCAAAACCCGCGACCTCGCCTCGTTCCATCGCGATATGGACAGGCGCTGTGCCAGGATAGCCGCTGACCAGCTTGAATTTCAGGCCGAACAAGGCACGTGCGACCAGGGGATAGTCGACATGGGTGGTGCCCGCAGCGGTGGCGCCGACGACAACCTCCTGAGTGAGCAGGTCCTGCGGTGTGCGGACCGGTGACGTGTGCCAGAGATATGTGACCTGGATGTCGTGATTGGTGGAGCCCAGCCAGATCAACTTGGCGAGGTCGAATTTCACGACTTCGGGAGTGACCAACGGAGCTGTGGTCATGCCGTTTATCGCACCGCCGATCACGGTGCCGTCACGCGGAGCGGTATTATAAACGGCATTGGTCATGACGACGCTGGCGGCGCCGTTCTGGTTCTGGATGACGATCTGTGGCTTGCCGGGGATATGGTTGACCCAATGGCGGGCGAGCACGCGTGCATTGACGTCATAGCCGTCACCCGCTGCCGAGCCGACGACGAGCTTCAACTGCTTGTCCTTGAAGAATGCGGCGACATCATGCTGGGCTGCGAGTGGGAAGGCGGTGGCGAGCTGCAAGA
Organism: Bradyrhizobiaceae bacterium; assembly: GCA_947475855.1. Taxonomy (GTDB): domain Bacteria; phylum Pseudomonadota; class Alphaproteobacteria; order Rhizobiales; family Hyphomicrobiaceae; genus CAMDPA01. The sequence goes on along the minus strand of CANJPN010000330.1, from coordinate 2,346 downwards.
TCGTTGCTGCGAGTACGAAAGTCGGCTTCGAGAACATCTTGGCTTTCCCTCCGCTCAAGGCATTCCAGTTGCGATGCTTGAATAGGTCTTGGGCAAAGGTTCAGAGTTTGGACAGGAGGCTGCCAGGGCAGGAGCCCCGTGCGGTGGGGGGGAGCCCAAGGCCGTGACCGGCGATCTGGTCCCAGACGACGGCCTGATTGCTCGAGATCACCGGTCGCTCAAGCTTCGTTTCGAGTTCTGCGATGACGTCGAAGGCGGAGATATTGGCGCAGCTGACGAAATAGAGGTCCGCTTTGGGGTGGCGGGCGGCCAGCGTTTTCTCGAGCCAGAACGACGGCGGCGCGGCGCAGTAGGCGTCACTGTTGCCGAGGTTGTGGCCGATGGCCGTCAACACCTCGACGCCGAGCCCCTTGAAGAATTCCGCTTCATGGTCGGTTACGGCTTGCGGGTAGGGGGTGACCAGCACGATGCGGCGGGCTGCATAGACGTCGAGAGCGCGTCGCACGGCAGTCGCTGTCGATGATGCTCGTTGAACGCCCGCCTGTTCGAGGGCCGAGAGAATGGCCGTTTCGCCCTCGGTACCGTCGTCGGTCGAATTAGCTGTGCAATGGAACGTGACGACGTCGCACTTGGCGTCGACAAGCGCGGCAGCGGCATCTGTGATGCGGTCAAGTAATTGGGCAAGAGGCACTTTATTGGGGCCAGTCATGCGCAGCCGATTGACGTGGACGACCACGCCAGTGGGGTAGTGGTGCGACATCTCCTGCTCGACCATACGGTTCGAGGATGGGACGATCAGGCCGACCCGACGTATCGATGCATTGCCCATCGCTATTGCCTCCCACCAGCACATCACTGTCTTGCGTGCCTGCCTTATCGGGCCTCGCCGGTGGGGTTCAAGTCAAGTGTGTTGGGGCTTAGCGAGTGAAAGTGACTTGCCTGATCCCGGCGCCCCGTCGAGGTGATGCGCGGGGGACACAAATGCTGCAGAAGCGAAGTGCATTCGTCCCCGTGGGGCGCTCCGATCGAGCGAATCAGTTCAAGTTGCATGTTTACTATGTGGTCTTGCGTGTATGTAATTCACCAATTTATTCGAGCGGCGGCCGCAGTTTTGTCGCAGGCCCGCTATTTTTGTTGCGGTGCACTCGGGCTGGCCAATAAAGTGCGGCGCGGCAGAGTTGCATCAGGAATGATGCCTTGCTGAGACAGTATCACGTGTCCTTGGGCAAGACATGAAGTGCCGGTTCTTACTTGGACCGGGGGGAACCAGCGAGGGTTGTCTACGACAGCCGATAGCGGCAGATGCCGCCGGCCTGCGATCTAAGGAGCACGCCTGAATGACCGTAATGGAGCGCAAGACCTACTACTTCGAGGATCTCGAGCCCGGCATGGAGGCGAGCTTCCAGAAGGTCGTCACCGACGCCGACATCGTATCCTTTGCAAGTGTGTCCGGCGACAAGAACCCGGTTCATCTCGATGAAGCCTATGCGGCGCGCACCATGTTCAAGGGCCGGATCGCCCACGGCATGCTGACCGCAGGTTATATTTCGGCGGTGTTCGGTATGGAGATGCCAGGTCCAGGCGCGATTTATGTTTCGCAGACGCTGAACTTCAAGGCGCCAGTCCGGATCGGCGATACCGTGACGGCCAAAGTGAAGCTGGTCGAGCTGATTGCCGGCAAGCGGCGTGCGCGGTTCGAATGCCAGTGCCTCGTCGGGGGCAAGGCGGTTCTGGAAGGCGAAGCCGTTTTGATGGTGCCCGCACGTCCGGCGGCTTGACCTATTCGTCCGACCTGCCGTTTGAGCCGGATCTAATCGGAGCATTTGCGGTCGGGGCTTTGCTCAAGTCCAACCGGCCGCTATGTCTCGGTCCATGACATGGGCCGAAGGCCGGAACGGCCGGATTGGTTGAAGCGAGCGCGAATGCAGGTCGTCTCGGGTTTTCTCAATGTGCCATCCGAGTTGCGCGGTGGGGCGCTCGCTATCGGCAATTTCGATGGCGTGCATCGCGGCCATCAGGCGCTTCTGCTCGAGGCGCTGAGCCAGGCACGACGACTCGGCCGACCCGCGGGAGCAATGGTGTTCGAGCCGCATCCGCGACTATTTTTTCGCCCGGACAAGCCGCTGTTTGCCCTGACGACGCTCGAACAGAAATTGCGGCTGTTTCGCGCGCTGGAGCTGGACTTTGCCGTCGTCATCGCTTTCGATGCTGAAATTGCGGGGATGCCGCCTGCGGGCTTCGTCGACCGAGTGCTGGTCGACGGGCTCGGTACCCAGCATGTGGTGATCGGCTACGATTTCTATTTCGGCAAGGGGCGTGCAGGTGCTCCGGACATGATGCGGCAAC
>CANJPN010000329.1 GCA_947475855.1 Bradyrhizobiaceae bacterium | reverse complement strand
GACGTTGTTCTCGGGCTGCTGCTCCGTGAGCCCCAGGGAATTCACCTGCACACCGTATCGAAAGCGCCGCAATTGCGGGTCGGTCACTCCGTATCGCGTCTGGCAAATCTCGTCCCAAAGCTCGGTAAAGGCCCGCATCTTGCTGATCTCGGTGATCAGCTTGAGACCGGCGTTCACGAAGAACGAGATCCGGCCGACGATATTGGGAAACACATCCGCCGGCACTTCGCCGGAGTCGCGCACTGTGGCCAGCACCGCGTCCGCCGTCGCCAGTGCGAATGCCATCTCCTGCACGGGCGTCGCCCCCGCCTCCTGCAAGTGATACGAGCAGACGTTGACTGGATTCCAGCGCGGCATCTCCCGACAAGAAAAGACGATCGTATCCTTGATCAGCCGCAGCGACGGCTCCGGGGGAAAGATATGGGTGCCGCGCGAGAGGTATTCCTTGATGATGTCGTTCTGGATCGTGCCCGAGAGTTTTACTCGGGCCACCCCGCGTTCGTCTGCAACGGCCACATAGAGCGCCAACAGCCACGCAGCGGTGGCATTGATGGTCATCGAGGTATTCATCTGGTCCAGCGGAATGCCGTCAAGCAGCGTCCGCATGTCACCGATATGCGCGATGGGCACGCCGACCTTGCCGACTTCGCCACGCGCCAAGCGATGATCCGGGTCGTAACCCGTCTGCGTGGGGAGATCGAAAGCAATGGACAACCCGGTCTGGCCCTTCGCCAGGTTCGAGCGATAAAGCGCGTTAGACTTTTCCGAGTTCGAGTGACCCGAGTAGGTGCGGAAGATCCAAGGCTCGTCTTTCGATGCCGTCATCGGATGTTCCTTGGCGTCTGACAACAATTTATGCTGCACCGCACTGTAGATCGAACCAGCCGAGCCGACAAACAATTAGACATTAGTGGATGGCGCCCACGACACCGCCGCCATTCAGCCGAATACAATACTCTGTAATCACAATTCTTTTTCCATCCTCTTTTGTGTTGGCCCGATGTAATCGGCCAGCTTGACGATCCTCTGCGCGCTCTTATCGCTTTGCTGTGGCAGTGCAGCATTGTATGTTGCAGTGCCGCAATTCAAACACGGGTGAAGCGATGTCAATCCAAGCCCCAAGCCCCTCACGCTTGACCTCTCAACCGATCGGAGCGCCGGTCCTCAAGGAGCTTTATGAGGTCGGTGAGATTCCACCGCTTGGTCATGTCCCAGCACGGATGCACGCCTGGACGATTCGGGCCGACCGGCATGGCGAACCCGATACCGCCATGAAAGTCGAGGTGATTCCCACCTGGGAGCTCGACAGCCACGACGTGCTGGTTTTCGTGATGGCCGCAGGTGTCAACTACAATGGCGTGTGGGCCGCACTCGGCACGCCGATTTCGCCGATCAGAGACGTCCACAAGCAGCCATATCACGTTGCGGGTTCGGATGCGTCGGGGATCGTCTGGGCAATCGGGTCGAAGGTCAAACGGTGGAAGGTCGGAGATGAAGTCGTCATCCACTGCAACCAGGATGATGGCGACGACGAGGAATGCAACGGCGGCGATCCCATGTTCTCGCCCTCACAGCGCATCTGGGGTTATGAAACACCGGACGGTTCGTTTTCCCAGTTCACCCGCGTACAGAGCCGACAGCTGATGCCGCGGCCGCTTCATCTGACCTGGGAAGAGAGCGCCTGCTACACACTCACTCTGGCGACGGCCTACCGGATGCTTTTTGGACATCGACCACACGTCCTGAAGCCGGCTCAAAACGTACTGGTGTGGGGTGCTTCAGGGGGACTCGGCTCGTTTGCCGTTCAACTTTGTGCTGCGGCAGGGGCCAGAGCGGTCGGCGTGGTTTCCGGCGATGACAAGATCGATTTCGTTTCCAGGCTCGGTGCGCGCGGCGTCATCAACCGCAAGAAGTTCAACTGCTGGGGGCCACTGCCCATCGTCAATTCGCCCGAGTATACGCAATGGATGTCCGAGGTCAGGAAGTTCGGAAAAGCAATTTGGGACGTCCTGGGCAAGGGCGTCAATCCGGACATCGTATTCGAGCATCCCGGCGAGGCGACATTTCCGGTTTCCACATTTGTCGCCAAGCGCGGAGGCATGATTGTGATCTGTGCAGGCACCACCGGATATAACCTCACAATGGACGCACGCTATGTCTGGATGCACCAGAAGCGTATCCAAGGGTCGCATTTCGCCAATCTCGAACAGGCGAGTCAGGCCAACCGCCTCATGATCAACCGCAACCTCGACCCTTGCATGTCCGAAGTCTTCCCTTGGGAGCAGATTCCGAAAGCTCATATGCGTATGCTCAGAAACGAGCATCTGCCGGGCAACATGGCGGTTCTCGTCAGCTCGCCAGTGGCGGGGCTGCGCACGCTCGAAGACGCGCAGGAAGTCAGCAAGGCGAGATTTGGTGTCGAGGTTCCCCCACCCGCCAAGGGCAAGCGCAAATCGAAGCAAGCGCAGTAGGGCTTCCATGTCAGTTACGGCAGAATTGTCTTTGGCTCGTTTTTCGATGGCTCGAGCCCGCGCGACGATCGCTTCGTGCGAGCGATTGGTGGCGCTCGCCAAAGCAGGCGTTGCAGCGCGTGTGGCCGAGGCCGGCGGCGTCGAGGCGGTGCAGCATGCCGCACACGGACTAGCCTGGCTGGCGACCTATGTCGAAGCCTTGCGACAGATGGCGCGCTGGGCCGAGGAGCTCGATCAGGCCGGCAGGCTCGGTGAGATCGAGCGAGTAATTCTCGGGCTTGCGATGGCGGAGTATACCGGCCAGATCTGTGGTGGCATATCCATGAGCCAATGCGAGATCGCGCGCCCAGCGGATCTCGGCATCACCACCGAGGACCTCCGTCGGTTCGAGGACGAAACCGCCGAGGTGCGAGATGCTTCCGGTGCCGACCAGTCGAAGCGCCGTTTGGCAGAGTTGATCGTCGCTGACGCGGCGTCGACAACGTTCGGCGATACGGGGCTCGACGAAACGCACACCGCCATGCGCGAGCAGATGCGAAGGTTCGCGCGCGAAGAGATCGAGCCACATGCCCAAGCGTGGCATCTGACGAACGGCTACATTCCTCACTCGATCATTGAGAAGCTGGGCGCACTCGGTGTGTTTGGCGTGTCGATACCCGAGGCGTGGGGCGGATTGGGCCTCGGCAAGGAAGCGATGTGCATCGTCAGCGAGGAGTTGTCGCGCGGCTATATCGGCGTGGGATCACTTGGCACACGTTCGGAGATCGCGGCCGAACTGATCCTCGCCAACGGGACCGAGGCGCAGAAGTCGCTATATCTCGCCCGTATCTCGTCGGGCGAGCTTCTGCCGACTGCCGTCTTCACGGAACCGGACACGGGCTCCGATCTTGCCGCTCTCAAAACGCGCGCCGAAAGGGTCGATGGCAGCTATCGCGTGACCGGGCAGAAGACATGGATCACGCACGCCGCCCGCGCTGACTTGATGACGCTCCTGGTGCGCACCGATCCGTCGTCGACGGGGTACAAAGGTTTGACCATGCTTCTGGCGGAGAAACCGCGCGGTGACGACACCGAACCTTTCCCCGCACCGGGTATGGCTGGCAGCGAGATCGAGGTGCTCGGCTATCGCGGCATGAAGGAGTTCGAAATATCGTTCGAGGCGTTCGAGGTTCCTGCGAGCCAACTGCTGGGCGGTGTCGAAGGCCAAGGCTTCAAGCAGCTGATGAGCTGCTTCGAGGCGGCTCGGATACAGACCGCTGCCCGCGCCGTGGGCGTGGCGCAATCCGCGCTGGATCTCGCGCTCGGCTATGCCTTGGAACGCCGCCAGTTCGCCAAACAGCTCGTCGCCTTCCCGCGCGTCGCCAACAAGATCGTGATGATGGCCGTCGAGATCATGGTCGCACGCCAGCTCTGCTACCACGCAGCGCGCACCAAGGATCAGGGACGCCGTTGCGATCTCGAAGCCGGCATGGCCAAGCTGCTGGGGGCTCGCGTCGCCTGGGCAGCCGCCGACAATGCCGTACAAATCCACGGAGGCAACGGTTTCGCTCTGGAATACCCGGTGAGCCGCGTCCTCTGCGACGCCCGCATCCTGTCGATCTTCGAGGGGGCGGCAGAGATCCAGGCTCAGGTTATCGCGCGGCGGATTCTGGAGGGCGCGAACTGACGTTCTGATACGATGCTGCCAGGAGATTACCGCATCATGCCGGCGCCACCAGCCCTTCTCGATGGCCAGAGGATGACGACACTCGAGATCAGTCGCGGCAATTATTTCGAGGACCACGTCCGCTTGTTCAAGAGCGGCGAAGTGATCGTTCACACCACACCGCGCACGGTCACAGCAGGCGATGTTGCCGCCTACAATGGGTTGTTCGGACAACGCTACGCCGTGACCTCTGATGACGAGTTCGCCCGTTCGTGCGGATTCGACAGGGCCCCGGTGCCGTGGATGCTTCTGTTCCACATGGGGTTCGGCAAGACAGTCCCGGATGTTTCGCAGTTGGCGGTTGCCAATCTAGGATACAGCGATGTGAGGTTTCTCCGGCACGTATTTCCCGGCGACAGCCTCTACGCTGAAACGCGAATTATCGGCTTTAAGGAGAACTTCGATCTCGACAAAGCGACCGGCGCCAAAGCACCGCGCGGAAACGGCAATGTCTACGTCCATTCGACTGTGTTCGCGGTTACAGACAAGTCTCGCCAGCCCGTGCTCGATTTCAAACGCGTCGTGATGGTCAACAAAAAGGCTCGCCTCTCGACCTGCGCGGCCAATCTCGACCTACCCGAGGCCCACGTTCCCGACATGCCCGCCGCCGTCGCGGTCGATGTACTGAACGAGATTGCCGCAGCATACCCGCACCGCGCCGCTCCAGAAGCCGCTCCGTATGCCAACAGAATTTCGACCGCCGGCATGGGGTGGGAGGACTATGCGGTCGGCATGCGCATCAGCCATGGGGAGCGACGCCAGATCACGTCGGCACATATGGAGTTACCGAACCTGACGCAGAACACAGCGAAGGTGCATTTCGCCGAAGGGAAAGTCGACGAAGCCAGTCCCGTCGTGGCGACAGGCATCGTCTATGGCGGCCATGTCATGTCGATGGCGGATGCGCAAGGCTACTATGGGTTCGAGAATACGCTCGGCGTCATTGCCATCAACAGCGGCAAGCATGTCGCGCCGTGTTTCGAAGGCGAAAGCGTCGCGTCTTGGAGCGTCGTCGAGGGCAAGCTCGCCGTCCCCGGCCGCCAGGACATCGGCCTGCTCGTCGTGCGAACGGTGGCGGCCAAGAACATGCCCGCCGGCAGTTTTCCCGACAAGGATGCGATGGGCCGGTATCCGACGACGACCACAACCATCACCATCAACGGCCACAAGCACAGTGCCGATATGGGCGTCGTACTCGACTACGAGCGGGTGCTGGTGATGAGGGCCGGAGTGAGCGGCGTGCCGTCACGGCGTTAGTCACAGGGTTGAATATCGCAGTCGCCAAAGCCAACTCGCACGTCGAGGGTCCCCATGTCCGGCAGACATCCCCGCACCTTTTTCAAGCCGCTCGTCGTGGGCGCACCGAGACCGTTCACGGACGAGACAAGGCCACGCAACGTCGAGCGCATGATTCATTTCGTAGGGTTCCACGACCCGAAGATGGCCGCCAAGGGCGAAGAGATGCTGCGGGCTGGCAGTGTGGATGTGATGCTGGGCAATTTCGAGGATGCCGTGCCCGTCGACCAGAAACCCGCCGCCCGCGGAGCATTCGTCAAGATGTTGCGATCACTCGGCACGGGCGACAAGAAAGCCGGGCTGTGGATCCGGACCAACCAGTTGGGATCGACTGACTTCATGGACGACATGGAGGTCGTCAAGGCATCGTCCGGCGCTATCGACGTTGTGATGATCCCAAAAGTCGAATGCTCAGCCGACATCATCAGAGTTGATTGGCTACTGGCACAGATCGAGGCCGCTGCCGGCTTTGAAAAGCCGATCATGCTCCATGCCATTCTCGAAACGGCGGAAGGCGTCGAGCGCATTCTCGATATTGCCTGCTCGAGCCCGCGCTTGCACGGCATGAGCCTGGGTCCTGCTGACCTTGCGGCAGACCGCGGCATGAAGACGACGCGGGTCGGCGGTCCGCATCCCGACTACGGGACCTTCGCTGACGCCGAGGTTCCAGGCATGCCGCGCGCGTTCCACCAAGGCGAGTTGTGGCACTACACGATGGGGCGGCTGGTCGATGCCTGCAAGACCGCCGGCATAAAGCCGTTTTATGGGCCCTTTGGTGATTTCAAGGATCTCGTCGGCTGCGAGGCCCAATTCCGCAATGCCGCGATCATGGGCTGTGATGGCGCTTGGACACTGCATCCGACCCAAGTCGAGATCGCTCGACGTGTCTTCTCGCCCGATCCAAAGGACCTCCTCACCGCCCGCAGAATTGTCGCCGCGATGCCAGACGGCAATGGGGCCGTCATGATCGACGGAAAAATGCAGGACGATGCGACCTGGAAACAAGCCATGATTTTCCTGGTGCAAGCCGAGCAGATCGTCGGCAAAGAAGGCGAGACGGCCCGCACACGGTACTTCGGTCCAGCGCTCCCACCAAATGATCCCCGCATCATACCCAGGACGTTCGAGGGTCGCTCCGCGTTAGCGCTCGCCTCGACGGGTAATTCCAGGCAAATGGCCTGAGGCATCGTCCGCCCATTCTTGCGTGGGAGCGGCGACGTGAACCCCACCATGCATTGCCGATCGCCACGTCAGGCAACGGTTGCGCGATTAATCTTCCCGCCGACGAGCGCGAATTCCCGATCACGTCCGTAGCTTCAACAGCGGCCGCCACTGGTTCGGCGCCGGACCTACCTTTGGAGCGTTTTTTGGGTCCTCGACGGACTGAGTGGGTGCGTTCAGGGCTGCTGAGTGGTCGGAGGGCTGCTTGATCCTGATGGCAGAGCGATACGCCGACGGGGCGGGCGGCGGTCAAGGACGCGCACTTGCGCGCCCCTCGGGGGCTTGTCCTTG
>CANJPN010000328.1 GCA_947475855.1 Bradyrhizobiaceae bacterium | reverse complement strand
CCAGTTGTTTTCCGGTCATGTTGGCCCCCGGTAATGCGTGTAAAAATACGCAGCTACGAAGTTATTTGCCTGTGACATCACGCCGCCAGGAACACGTCCAGCACCGTCATGAATCGCTCGAGTTGGTCGTGATGCACCCAGTGCCCGGCGCCTTCAAACGCTTCGACGCGGATATCGCGGAAAAATGCGGCGCGGCCATCCTTGACCGGGTCGGTGTGCCAGCTCTCCGTTCCCCAGCAGAAGAGGACCGGGCAGTCTATTCGCGACCACAGGCTCTCGATTTCTTCCCGCGACATGTCGTAGGGGGCGAGGGGCCGTGAATAGGGATCGTACTTCCAGGTGAAGGTGCCGTCCTCGTTCTGGGTGATCCCGTGTTCGGTGAGATGGTGGGCCTGCTCGTCGCTCAGGCGTTTGTTGGCGTCCTTCATGCGGGCGACGGCTTCCTCGATCGATGGGTAGCGGCGAGGCTGGCGCTTCGCGAGATCGCGCGAATCCTCGACCCATTTGCGTGTCCGCTCATGCACCGGCTTCTTCGCATGATCCGAGTGTGGCGACAGCCCTATACCCTCGACTGAAACGAGCTTCGCCATGTTCTCAGGAAACAAGCCAGCGTATCGCGTCGAGATGATCCCGCCGAGGGAATGGGCGACGATCGTGACGGGAGCCAGCTTCTGCTGATGGATCAACTGGGCGAGATCGTAGATGTGGTTCGCCATCATATATGTGCTGCCGGGTGCCCACGCGCTGTCGCCATGTCCGCGCAGGTCCGGCGCGATCACGTGGTAGCGTGCGGCCAGACGCCGGGCGACCCAGTCCCAACTGCGGCAATGATCCATGCCTCCGTGCAATAGAATGAGCGGCGGCGCGCTGTCGTTGCCCCAATCGGCGTAGTGCAGGCGCAGACGCTGCGAAATATAGGTGCGGGAGACGGGACCGGTGGCGAAGGGTTGCGTGCTGGACATGAATTCTCGTTTTAGCGGCTCGTTTGAGGGTGAACTGGAGTGAGATTGCCTTAGTTGGGCCCAGGTTGGAACCCTACTACCCGCTCCGGACCGTTGCAGCGATGCAACCTGTGTCGATCCGCTGCCGGATATGATACGAACATCGGGAGCCGATTAACCCGTTGCTGGCATCTTACCATCCAGCAACGGAACGTCTGGCTGACATCACCATCGAGGGCGAGTATGAAACTCATTTCCGCAGGTTGGTTCGCATTGGGCTTTGCCGCCACCCTGGCAGGTGCTGCCGCCATCGATACCGTGTCCGCGCAGGGCTACGGGCGCCGCGGGGCGGGGCAAGGCTACGTCGTCGCAGAGAGCCGCTTTGGAAATGGCACCGTTCGGGGTGCCGTTCGCCAGACATCGCTCGGCCCGCAGGTACAGACGCCTGGCGGAGGCTGGATCTATTGTAAGCGCAGCTGCTCGGAGACCCTGCGCGCGGAGACGGTTGATTTCTGGGAGGCTCAGAAAAGCCCCGGCGGCAAGGAGCAGGGCTTGTTCATTTACTTGGGCCGGTGGTGAGACTTAAGGCTCCCTCGAACCCTTTCACTCATTCAGGAATGGATTGGTCTCGCGCTCACGGCCGAATGTGCTCGTCGGGCCGTGACCGCAGATGAATGAGACGTCGTCGCCGAGCGGCAGCAGCTTGCGCTTGATGGCATCGATGAGCGAGGCATGGTCGCCGTAAGGGAAGTCGGTGCGGCCGATCGACCCCGCGAACAGCACGTCGCCGACGAGCGCCAAGCGCTGGCTTGCGCTGAAGAATACAACGGAGCCCGGCGAATGCCCTGGGCAATGGAAGATCTGGAATTCGCGTCCAGCGATCGAAACCTTGTCGCCCTCGTCAAGCCAACGATCGGGCGTGATTGGTCGGGCGGGAATGCCGAACCTGTTGTTGGCGAGGTCGTCCAGTAGAAACTTGTCGTCGAGGTGCGGCCCGATGACCTGGACGCCCAGAGCTTCCTTCAACTCGGCCGCACCGCCTGCGTGATCGGTATGACCATGCGTCAATAGTATGGCTTCCACCTTCAACCCGACCTGCGCAATGGCCTGCTGAATGCGCGGAATGTCCCCGCCCGGATCGACGACCACGCCATGTTTGGACTTCTCGTCCCAAACCAGCGTGCAATTCTGCTGGAAGGGCGTCACCTGGACGATGCCCGCCTTGAGCCGCTCGTCGGTCTTGGCTTCTCCGGTCATATCGGTCTCCCATTGAGCGACATCTGGCTGCTCGCGCGGCAGGCATACACGGACCAGCCCTGGGTTCAAGTCGGATGATGATCAACGCCGTGGAACGATCAGTGCGTCGACCGCCTGGACCCCGGCCGACCCGACCAGCAGCGGATTGACGTCGATGGAAGATATGTCGTCTGCAGCAGCGAGGAGCAGCGATTGCAATGCCGTGAGTGCCGAAACCACGTCGGCGCTCAGATCGCGTCCAGCGCTCTTCGACAGTCGTGCCAACAGGGCGCCGACCTTCGTCTCGGCGATACGGGCTTCGAGTCTGTCCTGGGATATTGGAACGGGGAGCAGGACGACGCTGTCGAGTAGTTCGGCATGGATGCCGCCGAGGCCGACAACCAGAAAATGTCCGATCCCGGTTTCGAACGTGGTTCCGATGATGATCTCCGCACGGGATGGTACCTGTCGCTGGACCACGAAGCGCGCAGCGGCATTGTCCAAACCGGTTTTCAGCGCACGTTCGGCAAGTTCTCCGAATGCGGTCACGACTGCCGATACGGTGTCGAGACCGACAGCGACCAGTCCCGCGTCGTTCTTGTGCGCTATTCCAGGCACAATTGCTTTCAGGACCACGGGAAACCCGAATGCAGCAGCAGCCTCAGCGGCATGATGGGCGTTCGCGACAACCCGGCTTTCGACCATCGGGACGCCGGCTGCGCGCAGGATTTCAGCGCTTTCGATTTCCGATAGGAATTCGCCTTTCTCGGCGGCGATTGTTTCCCGCACGTGTCGGGCTTTCGCTGCGTCCAGTGTGGGGGCAGACCATTCCCGAACGCTCCTGCGCTCCTTCGCATAGTCGATCGCGTCGTAAAGCGCGCGCAGGCTGTCGAAACATGCAGCGAGGTCGGAGAAGACCGGCACGCCTTCGGCCGCATAGAGTGCTTGCACTTCAGGCCGTAGGCCGCCCGGCGATATCATGACGGCCGGCGCGCCGGTGCGCTGCTTGCGCGCAACGATGGGGCGGAGCAGTGAAAGATCGGCGGCAACCGTCGGCAAGCGATGTGCGAAGCCTGCCACGGGGCCGTTGAGTTGGTCACGTTCCATTGATGCCATCAGATCCGGCAGCTTGTCCCAGCCGTGCAGGTTTCCGCCATCGATCGGGTTGCGGACGAGGCCGATCCCGGAGAAGCCGGCGATGACTTCAGCGGTGTGTCCCGTCCAGGCGCCGTCGCCGTCGCCGGCAAGCGCGATCCCGCGTTCGGCCGCGTGATCGGCCATCAGCGAGCAACCGCCGCCTGAACCGGACACGCCGATCAAACCGATGTCTCCATCGAGTTTCAACGCGCGTTTGTCGCTGGCAAGCGTGCAAACGGCTGCCAGTGTCTCGATCGAGCGCACGATGGGGATGCCGCAATCGTGGAGCAGTGCTTCGTAGGCGCGGAAGCTGCCCGCCAGGCGGCTCGAATGCGCTATGGCTGCCGTTGCGCCTGCAGCGGAACGACCGAGCTTCAGGACGAAGATCGGCTTGCCCGCGGCATGCGCACGCGCAGCGAGGCGGCGAAAACGGGCACCATCGCGGATCGCCTCCATGATGAGGCCGATCACTTGGGTTTCCGGATCGTCGATCAAGGCATCGAGCATCACGAGCATGTCGAGTGTGGCTTCATTGCCTAGCGGGACGAGCTTGGCGAAGCCGCAGCCGAAGTTCGTCAGACGTGGGATGAAACTATCGAACAGCGCACCGCTGTGTGCGGCAATCGAGATGCAACCGGGCCGCATCGGCTCGCCATGCGAGGTGTTATAGCCCAGAGCGAGGCCGTGGTGCGCATTCCAGATGCCGTTGGTGTTGGGACCGAGAATGATCATGCCAGCGGCCCGCGCGGTCTCGACGATCTCGTCTTGGCGTTTGCGGCCGGCATCGCTGCCCATCTCGGCAAAACCGCTCGCGCCGAGGATCATCGCTCGCACGCCAGCCGCTGCTCCTTGCTTCACGATTGCCGGGGTAGCGCCCGCCGGGATCACCGTAAAAGCGCAGTCGATCCGCTCGGGCACTTCCGCAAGTGACTTGTAGAATTGGAGCCCCTCGTGCAGTCCGCCCTCCGGATTGATCGGATAGATGCGCCCCTTGAAGCCTGCGTTCTGAAGGTACTTTACGACGGTATTGCCATATTTCCCCGGCGTCGCCGAAGCCCCGACGATCGCGACGCTTTCCGGTGCGAGCAGCGGGCGCAGACGCCCGGGGTCAGACCCTGTGGGTCTGACCCCGATTGGCGGAATAAGTGTCGATTTGCTGGTCATCTTGGCAATGGGCTGGCGGGTGGTCTCATGGGGTCAGACCCGCAGGGTCTGCCCCCGGCGATGGCACACGGCGGGGTGTGCAGGTGTCAACGTCCCTCCCACTTGGGCGCACGCTTCTCGAGGTAGGCGCGGGCACCTTCCTTGCGGTCTTCCGAGGCGTAGACATCCGGACCTGCGTCGAGCCGAATGGCTGAATGCAGCGGCAGTCCCCAGGCCTTGCGGAACGTGAGCTTCAAACGCTGCAGCGAGAGTGGCGCGTTCTCCGCGATCTCGTTGGCCAGTTCCATGGCCACGTCCATAAGTTTGTCGGGCGGTGCGATGCGGTTGATCAGGCCCCAGCGTTCTGCCTCTGCGAGTTCGATCTTCCGGCCTGTGTAGAGCCATTCCATCGCGATCGCGGGCGGCACCATCTGCGGGAGCAGAACGGAGGCCATGTGAGCGCCCATACCGCGCTTGGCTTCCGGCAGCGCAAGGTGCGCCGTGTTCACTGCGACGCGCAAATCGCACGACAACGCGAGTTCGCAGCCACCCGCAACAGCGGGGCCATTGAGGATGCCCATGATCGGCTTCTTGCCATCGATCATCGTCTCGAACAGCGTGCGCTCGGCTTCGGCGAGGGGGCCGCGGTAGCGCCCGCCGTCTTCGTCGGCGGAGCGCGCATCTTTCAGATCGGCACCCGCGCAGAACGCGGTGCCGGTTCCCGTTATCGCGATAACGGAAACCGACCGATCGAAGTCCGCATCGATGATGGCGTTCACGATGGCGCTCTTCAGGTCTCTCGACAGCGCATTCCGGCGATCCGGCCGGTTCATCGTGAGCAACCGCACACGGCCGTGATTGCTGATGTTCAAGACGGGTTCGGTCGACATATCTGTTTCCTCGGTCATTTGTATTGGGGCTGGCCAGCGTCAGACGACCGGAGACAGACCGCCATCGACGTTGATCGTCGTGCCGGTCACGTAGCTTCCCGCGTCAGATGCCAGGAACAACGCCATGTTTGCGAATTCCTCGGCTTCGCCGACACGACCGATCGGGATGTTCTTGCCCATCTCGGAATAGACTTCTTCCATGTTGTTCCGTCCGGCCTTGGCGTTGCGAACCTCGTGCTGCTCGCTCTTGATGAGCCCGACGTGCAACCCGTTGACGAGAACGTTGTGCGGCGCCCCCTCATTCGCCAAAACCTTCGTCAGAGCGAGGCCGGCCGCACGAGAAACGGACGTCGGTACGCTGGATGCCCGCGGTACCTTCGCGCCGATGTTGAGGATGTTGATGATGCGCCCCCATTTGCGTGCTTTCATACCGGGGAATGCAAGGCGGCAGAGGCGAATGGCGGCGAACACTTTCAAGTCGAAATCGTCCTGCCATTCGGCATCGGTGACGGTCTCGAACGCCTGCGCGCGCGACGTACCAGCGTTGTTGACGACAACGTCGACTTTCCCGAACGCGGCTTCCACGGCCTTGAACACGCGGGTGCATTCTTCGGCCGTGCGGATGTCGGCGGAAATTGCGACGACCTTGGCCGTCGCTCCGGCCGCCTGGAGGATTGCGGCGCGTGCCTCGTCCAATTCTTTCTGCCGACGTGCGACGATGGCTACGCTCGCGCCCGCGCGCGCGAAGTTGGTGGCGATGGCGAGGCCGATGCCTTTGCTGCCTCCGGTGATCAGGGCCGTTCGGCCTGTCATGCGCATCTCGATCATGGTCGCTTCCTTCGGGCGTGAGGGGCGGATTGGTTGGCGAATTGGCCCCAAGTTGCACGACGCGCCAACCCGGCGCAAGAATGGCCACGAGATCAACCCAGCCAGAGGACCCGAGGCCCGTGCCGAAACTCCCCAGCCGCATCGACATCATTGAAGAAGGTCCGCGCGAAGGCTTCCAGATCGAGAAAGGGCCGATTTCGACCGCGCGCAAGATCGAGCTGATCGATGCGCTATCGCAGACCGGGCTTCAGACGATCCAGATCGTCTCTTTCGTGAATCCAAAGCGGGTTCCTGGCATGGCGGATGCCGAAGCGGTGGTTGCGGGCATGACCCCCAATCCGAAGGTGAGCTATCGCGGGCTTTGGCTGAACCAGCCGGGCTTCGAGCGTGCGCGCGCCACGGGACGCCTCGACCTGCGCGGCGCCTATAACGTGGCGGCTTCCGAGACCTTCCTCAAAAAGAACCAGAACCGGTCTATCGCCGAGCAGACCGCCGACAATGCCGTCATCATCGAGCGCTTCAAGGAACTCGGCGTTCCCGTCGAGAAGGGCGGGATCATGGCCGCATTCGGTTGCAACTACGAAGGCGACATCCCGCCGGCACGGATCGTTTCTCTGGTCGGGGCACTTCTCGATCAGGCCAAAGCGCACGACGTATCGCTGAAGTACATCATGCTGGCCGACACAATGGGTTGGGCGACGCCCGCGTCGGTGAAGCGCGTCGTCGGTGCACTGTGGGAGAAGTATCCCGGTGTGGGGCTGTCACTGCATCTGCACGACACGCGCGGTCTGGGGATAGCCAACGCCTATGCCGGCCTGGAGATGGGCGTGACGCATTACGACGCTGCGGTTGCCGGATTGG
>CANJPN010000327.1 GCA_947475855.1 Bradyrhizobiaceae bacterium | reverse complement strand
GAATCATGGTTCGCCACAGCAGCAAACCCCCATCACGATTTGCAAGGAAATCCACGGGGAAGCGTGGAAATCCGGCAACTCAAAGCCAGACTTCCCGCTCGATCAGCAAACGAGATCAGCAGGTTGAAGAAACTTCACGGCCGACTAATCCAGCTGAGCCCGCCGTGAATGCCTGCGTAGCCGCCGGTCCAATTTCGATTACTAGATGGACTTGCGCCAACTTCCTGGGCTGAAATGCGGTCCGCTGTCGCCAACAGTAGCCCGGCCAGTATCACTCCGAAAGCAACGAACAGAATCTTCAAAGCACCCCTTCCATGGACATAAACATAAGACAAGAATAGAAGACAAGCGAGTTTGGAGTCTGTAGCCAAGGCGCCACAGAATCACGCCCCGACCGTTCAAGATATGGTAGTTCAATGCCCGTCGGCTTGACGCTCAGTCGATAAAGGTACGACCCCGATCTCCGGAAATCAGAATGCGTTCTGGTCGTCTTTGGTGCAAAGCACGCCTCCCAAAAGTCCGTTCCCGACGTCTGCCTTGTCCGGCTGCGGACATGCTCGGAGATCGCCATTCGTTGGTCGAGCGGGGGAACCCTGCTCAGCTACCCCTGCCTGCGGCGGAAGCCGCTGGCGCACCGATAGTCTCGCCCAGCACGCGCCGTCCCACTTCCCCGACGGGACCGCCGGGGCTCGTCACTCCGCGCGAAACGATGCTGATGGGGCCGCCGGGTTGGGTCGGATCGAGCGTGATCAGATTATAGCGGCCGAGGGGTTCGTCCTTGTAGGTCTTCCCGGTCGAGGCCGAAGCGATACCGACGACATCGATGCGGCGACCGCCCGGCCCCTGGCGGACCGCATGCATGTCCCTGTGATTGTGACCATGCAGCACGAGGTCGGCGCCATGGCCGACAAGCGTTTCCTCCATTCGCGCGGCATCGGACAAACCACGCCTATCGTCGGCCAGCCCAGGCAAGGGTGGGTGATGGACGACGACGAGGCGGCGCAAGCCCTCCGCACCAAGCTTTGCAAGCGTGCGGGCCAGGGCAGCGAGTTGCTGTTCACCGACTTCGCCTATTGCCATGAATGGTCGCGTGGGGACTGCGGAATTGACCCCGACCACGGCTAGCCCGCCGATGATGCGGACATAGGGAAAGCCGTTTACCGCGTTCTCGACCCGCTTGGCGCCTGACGCATCGCTGGTCATGTAGGCACGCCAGCGCTCGACGCCGGGATCACTCCACAACCTACAGTAGCTGTCGTGATTGCCGGGCACCACGCTGACCCGGTCCGGCGCGCCCAACGTCTTTAGCCAGGAATGGGCCGCCTCATGCTCTCCGGGTAGGCCGAGATTGGTCAGGTCGCCCGACACGATGATGTGGTCGACCTTCTGGCGAGCGAGGTCGGCGACGAGTGCATCGACGACGCTGCGCAGATGGATTTTGTGACGTTTCCGTAGCCAATTGGCGAAACCGAGCGCTCGCTTGACGTTGATGTGCCGCAAGCCGAGCCCCGTAATCGGAGCCAGATGCACGTCGGACATATGGGCGATCGTCAACATCAGGGGCTCCGGCAAGATCGACGGCTTGCCTATAGCACGGGTGCGATTCGTGGGCTCTGCCGGAAAACAGAAGGCGCGGGAACATGGATTTTCCCACAACCGGCATAACTGCTAAGTTGAATACCGTCTGTTTCGCTGGCTGCGCCACATATCCTGCACATGCAGGTGATAGCTGCGGGTCAGACGTACGTGCGTTCGCCCATTTAGTCGTCCAAGTGTCAGGAAAGCTCCGTCTGTGCTGCATCAGACCCTTCCCCCACGTAGCGTCACCGGCCGCCTTCCACGCACCGCGGTCTCCTTGCTGGCCTGCGCCACGCTGCTGTTCCAGAGCACGATGGCTCCTGTCGTCGCGCAAAACCTCACGAAGGCGGAATACGAAGCCTGCCAGGCGCGCGACGAGGCAGCGTTCCGGGCTGCGATCGACGGCCTGACGCACCGTGCGCTGCAGGAGGGCCTGAAGAAGGTGGACTACGCCGGTCTGGTCTCGGACGAGTGGCGGAAGAACAATTTCGACGACGTGCTCGACAAAAGGGTCGATGCAATCGTCGCTGAAGTGACGACCGAAACTTCGCTGTGGGAGCGCGGTCGCTCATTGTTCAATCAGGACAAGGCCAAGGAACTGGCAACTTCGGTCGCCGAGCGCGTGTACCGCTCGGACGAGGTCAAGAACGCGCTCGAGACGATCACGGCAGGCGTCGCGCGCGGCGTTGGCGGCTCAATCCTCCTCGCCACATCAGACGCCGCCGAGCCGTCGCTCGAATGCCTCAAGGCGTTCCTCGGCCCGCGCTACGGGACTACGGTTGCGCGCGTGGTGGCGGACGACGCCAAGCGCGAGTTCCTGATCGATCCAGCCAAGGCCGGCGCCGGTATCGGAGCGGGTTCGGTTCTGGCCGAAGGCAGCGGCGGCCTCACCGGCGCGGTGATCCTGGTCGTTCGCCGGCAACTCGCGAACATCGCCAGCCGCATCGGTCAGCGGATCGTCGGCTCGATCCTCGGCCGGCTCGTTTCTGTCGTCGCGGGTGGTATCGGAGTGGTGCTGATCGCCAAGGACATCTGGGAGTTCCGCAACGGCGTGCTGCCGATTGTGGCCACCGAGATGAAATCGAAAGCAACCAAGGATCTCGTGAAGGCGGAGTTGTCGAAAGCTATTTCCGAGCAGATCAACGAGCATACCCGCGAAATCGCCGCGACCACCGCGGATCGCGTGATCGAGATCTGGCGCGAGTTCCGGCGCGGCCACGCCAAGGTCGTCGAGCTGGCGGAACGCAACGATCGGTTCCGCGCATTCGTCGATACGTTGAAGCCTGGCGACCTCGCGCGCCTTGACGAGGTCGTGGCGTTGCTGCTTTCCGGCGAAGGCGAAGCCGGCGTCATCCGGCGGCTGAGTGATGGATCGCTGGCGGCGGCTGTTACCAAGATGCCGCCGGGGGGCATCGAGATCGCGCGTGAACTCGGCTCTCTCGAGAAGGGGCTGCAATGGACAGCACTCGCCGTCGACGCGCTGCCCTTCGTGACGGAGCTTGGCCTCCACAAGCGCATGTCCCCGGCTGATATCACGGGCGTCCAATTGAGGCGTCTGATTGCGCTCGACGACCGGACTGCGACGACCCGGCTTGCGGCAATTTCCCGCTCTGCGCGAGATACATTGCTGGAGCTACCCGATCGCGACTTGAAATCGCTCGCGCGTGCGCTCGGCGAGACAGATCTTCAGTCGCTGTCGAGCTATCTCACCGGGCTCGAGCCGCAAGCGCGCGAACGCGTGATGAAGACGATCGCGGCCGCTCCTGCGCGGATGCAATCACTGGCGCCGTCCCGCGTGCGCGAAGCGATCCTCGCCAGCCGGGACCAACTCGCAGCCGTCTCGATGATGCTGCGCTCGGACCAGGGCCTCGACGTCCAGGTGTTCAAGGACGATCTGCTTCTCGTCTACGACGGCAGGGTTAGCCCTATCCTGCTGGTCGACAGGCATCCGACGGGTCTCGGCGGCATCGCGGTGGGGCTGCTCATTCTGCTGCTCATGGCGCGGCGCCTGGTGTTCGGGCGACGAGGCAAGGCGGTGGCGAAGGCGGCGGGGTGAGCGGCGGAAGCGTCAGCCGAGTGGCCAGAGCTGGTCGAGTTGGATTTCCACGTCGGCGAACGGCGCGATGCGAACGGGCTCGTCGCCTTGGTACGTGCCAAGCAGCAGCCAGCGTCCTTCCGTCAGTTCGAAGGCCTCGATGCATTTGATGCGCGGATCCAACAGCCATAGGTGCCGGACACCAGCGCGCGCGTAGATATCCCGCTTGTCGCCGCGATCATACTTCTCCGTCGATGGCGACAGCACCTCGCAGAGCCAGTCGGGCGCGACCTCGATGTAAGCCTTGGGCGGCATCTCCGACATGCGCTTGCGCTTCCTGCCCGCGAGTTCGGGCACGGTCACGTCCTCACCGAAGTGGAGTTCCGGCTCGGTCATGAAGATCCAACCGCCAGGACCGCCGCGGCCCTTCTGGTAGGGGCCGACCAAATCGCCGGTCAGCGACGCAGCGGCCACGGAATGGCGCGGTGCGGGGCGGGGATGAGTTACGAGCTTCCCGCACAGCAGTTCTGCGACCAGATGCGGGGGCACCGCTTCGAGGTCCGCGTAAGTCGCCTTGCGCTCGATAATGTCCTGCATCGCATCGCACCGCTTCGGACCGTCCAATAGGGCGACGACCGCAATATGGCACTTTGCCGACGGTTTGGCACGCGGGGCCGGATCTAGCCCTTCACCGGGATCGCGTTGCGGAGTTGAGCCAGCACGCGGGTCTCCACTGCGGAGATAGTCGCGTTGCGCGGTGCGGCGCGCGAGGCGACGAGGTTGGCTTCGGATTTGAGGATCACGCCGTCGCTCAGAATCTTGAGGCCATTGGCACGCAGCGTCGAGCCGGTCGAGGTGATGTCGACGATCATATCGGCCGTACCCGACGCCGGCGTTCCCTCGGTCGCGCCGAGCGACTCCACGCTCAGGTAGTCGGTGACGCCGTTTTCGCGGAAGAACGTGCGGGTGAGGTGCAGGTATTTCGTGGCCACGCGCAACCGGCGGCCATGCCTGCGGTGGAACGTGCGCGCCATCTCCTGCAGGTTCGCCATCGAGGCGACATCGAGCCAGCTTTGCGGCACGGCGACCACGACATCGGCATGGCCGAAACCCAATTTGAGAGCCATATCCACGCGCTCGTCGGCGTTGAGGATCTCCTCCCGAATGAGGTCTTCCCCGGTCACACCGAGGTGCACGCGGCCGGCCTTCAACTGGCGTGCGATCTCGGAGGCGGAGACGAACAGCACGTCGATGTCGTCCTCGCCGGCGAACTCCCGGCGATAGCCGCGCTCGTTGCCAGACGTCCGCAAAGTGAGACCTGCGCGGCTCAGGGCCGCGACTGTCTCTTCCATCAAGCGGCCCTTCGAGGGGATCGCGAGCAGGAGCTTGCCGGGGCGCGTGCCTGGCAGGCTCGCGGGGAGCTGATTGCTCATGACGCGCCTCCATTGACGACCGAGAGGAGCCGCTCGGTGTGGATCGCTGAACCGACTGCCGGCACATCCCGCACGGCGCCGACGGAACGAAGGAGTTTGTCGTAGCGGCCACCGCCCGCGATCGGCGTGCGGTCGCCGAGCTTCGGCGATACGATGTCGAAAACGAAGCCGGTGTAATATTCGAGCGTCCGGCCGAACTCGGCGGCGAACGTCAGCGCGTTGGTATCGATGCCGGCCGCGGCGAGCAGAGTGAGGCGGCGGGCGAACGCAGCTACGGCCTTCGCCGAACGTGGGCCAGCGCTGCCGATCGCTCTATTCAACGCCTCTGCAGCTACGGGGGCTGGACCGGCGATGCGCAGATAGCCTTCGATGTGTCGAGCCGTCGCCTGTGGAATCGGTTCGGCGCGGGAATCTTCGACGGCCGCCAGCAATCCTGCTGCAATCTCCGAGACGGAACGCGCGCCGATGAGGTCGATGCCCTTCCGCAGCATGAATTCGGAGACGATCGTTTCGGCTGTCGCAGCGTCAGCGGTATCAAGTGATGCGATCAGATCGGTCGGTAGACCGATCAAGGAGCCGGGCGATGCGGCAGTCAGTCGTGCGAGTGCCGCGCGGAAGGCTTCAGGGCGCCAGAACTGGGCGCGCAGACGCTGGCGTCCTCTTTCCGGCATCTCCAAGTCAGCCAACAGCGCCTGGAATAGTCCGAGGTCGCCCATGCGCATCCGATAGTCGAAGCGGCCCGATGCATCGAGCGCCTTGATGACCAGCACCAGCGCTTCCGTCTCAGCGGCTTCGGCGTCGGTCTCGCCCAGCAGCTCGAAGCCAGCCTGACGGAACTCATTGGGCCGCGCCGCCCCGGCGCCCACCGGCTGGAAGCGGAAAACCGAACCGTTGTAGCAATAGCGGCGAGCGACGTCGGCGGCGGGGTGACGCTGAAGATAGAGACGGCACGTGGGAACCGTGAGGTCCGGGCGAAGGCACAGCTCCTCGCCTTCCGGGTCCGTGAACATATAGGTGCGCGCGCGCAGGTCTTCGCCGATGACGTCCAGGAAGACGTCCGCCGGTTGAATGATCGCGGGGGCTACCGCCTCGCAGCCCGCGCCGATCAGCACGGACATGATGAGGGCAGCCTGCCGCTCCAGCGCCTCGAAATCTCGTGCCGTCTCTGCTGACATCTGCTCTGCCGTAGGTTGGGTTAGCTCGGCATTGCCGAGCGTAACCCAACATCCTTGAATTTCGCCGTTAGCGCTCGTCGTGCAAACCGTCGGGTTACGCAGCGCAATGCGCTGCTAACCCGACCTACGAATGATCACGCTCAAGAACGCCCCGGATCGCTTCGACCAGTTCGGTTTCCTTGACGGAGAACTGGGCGGGACGGGCGGCCTTCCATTCCTTGTTGTCGGTGATCGCGGCTGCGGCCTTGGCGCCTTCGATCAGGTCTTTGATCTGAACCTCGCCCGCATCGCGTTCGTTCGAGCCCTGGATGACGACGCACGGGGCGCCGCGCTTGTCGGCGTATTTCATCTGCGCCTTCATGCCGGCGGTGCCTAGATACATCTCCGCGCGGATGCCGGCCTGACGCAGCGTCTGCGCCAACTTCTGGTAGCGGGGCAGCTCGGCCTTATCCATGACGAGTACGACGACGGGGCCGTTCGCGTCTGAAACCTCGCCCCGCTTCAGGTGGCCGAGAGCTGCGGCCAGCCGCGAGACGCCGATCGAGAAGCCCGTGGCAGGCACCTTGGTGCCCGTAAACCGCTCGACGAGACCGTCGTAACGGCCGCCGCCGCCGACCGAGCCGAAGCGCACGGTGTTGCCGGCCTCGTCCTTTACCTCGAAGGTGAGCTCCGCCTCGAACACGGGGCCGGTGTAGTACTCGAGGCCGCGGACGACAGTGGAATCGAACGAGATGCGGTCGCGACCATAACCGCCGGCAGCAACTAGATCTTCGATCTGGCGGAGTTCGGCGACGCCAGCCTTGCCGGTTTCGCTGCCGCTGACGATCGGCTCAATCAGATCGAGCG
>CANJPN010000326.1 GCA_947475855.1 Bradyrhizobiaceae bacterium | reverse complement strand
GCGACCGCTTCCTGAAGTGCCTTGCGAAACTGCTCCGACGTGGTGTCGATGCCCTTCTCGCCGTTTTCCGGCAGGAACGCATCGACATAGACGATCGACGAGATCTTGCCTTCGAGCTTCTCGGCAGCGCCTGAAATCGGCCAGCCGCCGTAGGAGTGGCCGACCAGCACGGCGTTGTCGATGTCCTCCCATTTGAACAGATTGACGATGTCAGTGATATGCGTGTCCAGGTTGATCGACGTCGACAGCAGATGCGAGCGGTCGGCGAGGCCGGTCAACGAGGGCGCGTAGACCTTGTGGCCCTTGGCGCGCAAGATGTCGGCTGTCGGGCCCCAGCACCAGCCGCCGTGCCAGGCGCCGTGGATCAGAACGAACGTGCGGCCCTTGGTTTGGGCCATCGCGCCGCGTGTTCCGGTCCCTGCGAGTGTGGCGAGGCCAGCGCCTGCCGCAGCAGCCTTCAGCGCCAGACGGCGTGAAAGAACGGCCGGCTGCTTTGCACCATTGTCTTCCTTGGTCATGGACGTCTCTCCCCGTGCGTTACGTTTGTGGCGCAGCTTAGGGCCGCACCGGGTCGATTTCTACGAGATTGGATCGGAAGGCTGGAAGAGCCTTGAATCACTCGGCTGCCTGCGAGCGCTCCTCATAGCGGCTTTTCGGAACCTTCAACCCCAAGGTCTCGCGCAGGGTCTTGCCTTCGTACTTCTTGCGGAACAGGCCGCGGCGCTGAAGCTCGGGCACGACGAGGTCGACGAAGTCGTTGAGACCATCTGGGAACGTCGGGCAGAGGATGTTGAAGCCGTCGCAGCCCTTCGCTTCGAACCATTCCTGCATGCCGTCGGCGACGTCGGCCGGCGTGCCCACCAGCGAGTGATGGCCGCGCGCGGCGGCAAAGTGCTCGTAGAGCTGGCGCAGGGTCAGCTTATCGCGGCGCGCCAGCTCGATCATCATGTCGGAACGCGTACCGATGGTCGCGTTCGGCGGCAACTCCGGCAACTGCTCGTCGACCGGATGGCTGGTCAGGTCGAAGCCGATGCGGCGCGAGAGAAGCCCAAGGCCAACCTGCGGATGGATCAGCGCCTGCAGCTCGTCGTGCTTATCCTGTGCTTCCTGGCGCGTCGGGGCGACAGTGACCGACAAGCCCGGCAAGATTTTAAGGTCGTCATGGCTGCGGCCGTACCTGGCCATGCGGCCCTTCACGTCATTGTAGAAGGCCTGTGAATTGGCAAGCTGGTTGCTCGCGGCGAAGATCACCTCGGCAGTCTCGGCGGCGAGCTCCTTGCCGTCCTCCGATGCGCCGGCCTGAATGATGACCGGCTGGCCCTGCGGGGAGCGCGGAACATTGAGGGGACCGCGAACCTGGAAGTGCGTGCCCTTGTGATCGAGCACGTGCATCTTGTTCCATTCGAAAAACACGCCGGACTCGCGGTCTCGCGTGAAGGCGTCCGCATCCCAACTGTCCCACAGGGCTCTGACGACGTGTACGAACTCCTTGGCGCGCTTGTAGCGCTCGGTTTTCGGCAAATGGGCGAGCTGACTGAAATTCAGCGCTTCCGTCTCGTTGCCCGACGTGACGACGTTCCAACCACCGCGGCCCCCACTGACGAGATCAAGCGATGCGAAACGGCGGGCAATCGAAAACGGTTGATCGAAAGATGTGCTCGCGGTGCAGACGAGGCCGATGTTCTTCGTGTGAGCGGAGAGCGCGGAGAGCAGCGTGAACGGCTCGATCCAGGCGACGTAGTGCTGACGGTTCATGCCTTCGCCCTCGGCCGTCCAGGCGGAGTTCGTGTCGGCGGAGAACAGCATGTCGAGGCAGCCGCGCTCGGCTGTCTGGGCCATCTCGATGAAGCGCTGGAGATTGGCGCCGGCATCAGCGTGGGCGGTGGGGTAACGCCACGAGGCAATGTGATGACCGCACGGGCGGATAAAGAGACCCAAGTTCATCTGTCGCGGGGTATTTCGCTGGGGCTGGGCCATGCCGGCGCTCCGTCTCGGTGTTCTTGATCAAAGTTGACGCGATGGTCGGCTACGCCCGGCTTCGCGTCAATGCCAAGACTATGTTCTCGTTTCACATCTTCGTCCGGTCGGGCGATCTGCCGAAGTTTGACCCAGGAGAGCATTGCGTGGCACGTCTATCGCTGGCCCGATCCGGCTCTGCCCGATCAGACTCAGCCTCACGAGGACAGCGCGATGACGATACCGACGTTTGCCGACGCCTTGGAGACCCGCGCGCGGGACGTGCTCGATAGCTGCACGGCCTGCGGCAAGTGCTTCGAGGTGTGCCCGATGACCGGGCCGGCGGGGCTCGACGGCAACGACGCCGGAGCGGTCACGAACGCGGTGCGGGCGCTGATATCGGGCGAGATGGGCTCGGAGGCGGCCGCGAAGTGGGCGTCGGTTTGCTCGGGCAGCGGCTTCTGCATTCCGGCTTGTCCCGAAAGCGTCAATCCGCGCTTCATGCTGACGCTGGCGCGGCTCGCGGTCGCCAAGAAGAAGAGTGCGGACGAGCAGCGGAACACCGGCGCTGTGGCGTTCCGCAAGATGAGCAAATCCGTGCGGGTGCTGTCACGGTTGCAGATGCCGGCAGACGTGCTCGCGCGGTTCGGCGACGATGCGATCGACGAGGAACAAGTCGACGTGGTTTTCTACACCGGCTGCAATCTGCGCCGTACGCCGCACATCGCGCTGCTGTGCTTCGACATCATGGACCGGCTCGGCATCCGCTACAAAGTGATGGGCGGGCCGCAGATGTGCTGCGGCATCATCCAGCTCCGCTCGGCCGATCTCACCGTGTCGGAGAACGTGTCGTATCGCACGACGGACCGCTTTGCGGCCGCGCGTCCGCAGCATGTGCTGGCGTGGTGCCCGACGTGCCACATCCAGTTCAGCGAGGTGGTGCTGCCAGGGCGGCGTGCGGCCGAGCCTGCGAAGTTCGGTTTCGAGATGGCGCCGTTCGTGGTGTTTCTCGCCGAGCGGCTGGAGCAGTTGCGTCCGCATCTGACGCGTCGCGTGGAGAAGCGCGTGGCGCTTCACGAGCATCCGGGCGTCGCGGGCGTGACCGAGAGTGCGGAGAAACTTTTACGTGCGGTGCCGGGGCTCGAGCTGGTCGACGCGAAGCAGCCGAGTGTCGGCTACATGTGTAATCAGCTCAATTCACTGCCGGCCTATAAGCGCGACCTGCACCGCGAGGTGCTTGAAGCGGCTGCCGCGCTGAAGGTCGATGCGCTGGCGGGCGTCTATCACGTGTGCCATCGCGAGTTGTGCAGCCACGAGCGCGACTGGCCGTTCGAGGTCGTGAACTTCCTGGAGCTGATCGGGGCCAGCATGGGGATCTCGCGCGAGGATCAATTCAAGCGGCTGAAGAAGCTGCAGGACGCGGGGAAGATTTTGGAAGACGTTGCGGATCTCGCGCGCGAGCACCGATTGCCGCTCGATCTCGTCGAGGATGTGGTCCTGGGCGATCTGCTCGGCGAGCAGCCGCTGGAGTTGCGGCAATCGTAGGGTGCGGTAGCGGAGCGTACCGCACCGATCCTCGGCAGTCCGGTGCGGTACGCGCCAAGGCGCTACCGCACCCTACGGCTGGAGTCTGGCGAGCGCGCTTCATACGTGCCGTGGATGGCCGCCCTCGCGGCCATGAAGACGCTTATTGTTGGTATCATTGCGGGCAAACGCTTGGGCGAGTGCCAAAATTGCATGACGAAACGACAAAAAGTTCGTCATGGCCGCGAAGGCGGCCATCCACGACACATTGCTTTCAGTCGCCATCTAAGTCGAAGGCCCTCGATGCGATGGAGCGATCGCTCAACAGGCGAAACGACAACAGTCTGTAGCACATCCCTCTCGCCGTTCGATGCTCGAATGGGCCGTTGCGCCGATCCTGAATTCGCCACGGTTGAGCAGGCGATACAGGACTACGGCGACGGGTGACGTCATCATCACCTTTGCCGTCGTTGCTCCCGGTACGTTGAGGTTCGAAACGTCGACATCGACCTCAACTTCGTGTGGCGATATCTCGCTGCCCTTCAGCCTGCGAAAGACATCCAAGGTTGCGTGTTTTATATCCGTTTCTTCGTTGCCAACCCTAGCGACATTCAAGGCAATAATAGCCAGTAAGTCGGCTTGCTCTTGCAGAGCTGTCTGCGCGCGCCTGATGTTCATCAGATCGACGACAGCCGTAAAAATGACGACCGCCGACAGGGGGAGGAGTAATGCTAGCCCGATCCGGATGGGGCTGCGGAATCGAGGTTTCATTTGTGAGCCTTGGACGCAACCGTGGATGCGCCCATGTTGCACCGTAGACTGATAATATCCAGGAAACCGTCAGCGTAAATTTTTCGTAAATCGCTTTAGAATGGCGGGTTACGCGATGCTGAAGTCGCATCGCTAACCCGCCCTACGAATTCAAACCTGGGGCTTCGTAGCCGGTGCGCTCGACGTATTCGACGTAGCCGCCGCCGTACTGGTGGATGCCATCGGGGGTGAGTTCGAGCACGCGGTTGGAGAGCGCTGCCAGGAAGTGGCGGTCGTGCGAGACGAAGAGCATGGTGCCTTCGTAGTCGGCGAGCGCCGTGATCAGCATCTCCTTGGTCGCCATGTCGAGATGGTTCGTGGGCTCGTCGAGCACGAGGAAGTTCGGCGGGTCGTAGAGCATCTTGGCCATCACGAGGCGCGCCTTCTCGCCGCCCGACAGCACGCGGCACTTCTTCTCGACGTCGTCGCCGGAGAAGCCGAAGCAGCCGGCGAGCGTGCGCAGCGAGCCTTGGCCCGCTTGCGGAAACTCGTCTTCCAGCGACTGGAACACGGTGCGCTGGCCGTCCAGCAACTCCATCGCGTGCTGGGCGAAATAGCCCATCTTCACGCTGCCGCCGACGGTGACCTTGCCGGCATCGGGCTCGGTCGAACCGGCGACGAGTTTCAGCAGCGTGGACTTGCCCGCGCCGTTGATGCCCATCACGCACCAGCGCTCACGCCGGCGCACCATGAAGTCGAAGTTCTCATAGATCGAGCGGCTGCCGTAGCGCTTCACGACACCCTTGATGCTGACGACGTCCTCGCCCGAGCGAGGCGGCGAGGGGAATTCGAACTGCACGGTCTGGCGGCGCTTGGGCGGCTCGACGCGCTCGATCTTCTCGAGATTCTTGACGCGGCTCTGCACCTGCGCCGCATGAGACGCGCGCGCCTTGAAGCGCTCGATGAAGCGCATTTCCTTCGCCAGCATCGCCTGCTGGCGGTCGAACTGCGCCTGCTGCTGCTTTTCCTTCAGCGCGCGTTGCTGATCGTAGAAATCGAGATTGCCGGAGTAGGTCGTCAATTCGCCGCCGTCGATCTCGACGATCTTGGTGACGATGCGGTTCATGAACTCGCGGTCGTGCGAGGTCATCAGCAGCATGCCCTCGTAGTCTTTCAGAAACTTTTCGAGCCAGATGAGGCTTTCGAGATCGAGGTGGTTGGACGGTTCGTCGAGCAGCATCACGTCGGGGCGCATGAGCAGAATGCGGGCGAGCGCGACGCGCATCTTCCAGCCGCCCGAGAGCGCGCCGACGTCGCCGTCCATCATCTCCTGGCTGAAGCTCAGGCCGGCCAGTACTTCGCGTGCGCGACCATCGAGGGCGTATCCGTCCAGTTCCTCGAAGCGGCCTTGCACCTCGCCGTAGCGTTCGACGATCGTCTCCATGTCGTCGCGATCCGCTTCGCACATCGCGGCTTCGAGATCTTTCAGCTCAGCGGCCAATGCGCTCAGCGGACCGACGCCGTCCATCACCTCGGCGACGGCGCTGCGGCCGTGCATCTCGCCGACGTCTTGATCGAAGTAGCCGATGGTGACGCCGCGCTCGACGACGACTTGGCCTTCGTCCGGCTCTTCCTGACCGACCATCATGCGGAACAGCGTCGACTTGCCCGCGCCGTTGGGGCCGACGAGGCCGACTTTCTCGCCTTTGTTGAATGCGGCGGATGCCTCGATGAAGAGGATCTGGTGGCCGTTCTGCTTGGAGATGCTGTCGAGACGGATCATGGGGCTCCTCGTCGCGATCGAGGCGGCGGATGGCGACGGCGCGTTGGATGATTGGAAGAGGCCCATTAAGCCATTTCATGCCCGCAAGAAAGGGCATGAGCTGTCGCGGCCGGAAATAACCGATCGTGTCGGGCTTCGCCCAGCTTGATCACACCGATGTCTCCGCCGCGTGCTGGCGATGCAGGGCTCATCCTCTCTCTCTCTTGCGTCCCCGGCCGCAAAGGGATCGGCAACGCCGATCTCGTGGAGAGCCGGGGTCTTTACCTTTCGCCGTAAAGGCCCCGGATAGCCGCGCTGATGGGCGCGTCTTCCGGGGACGCAAGAGAGGAAGGGGCGACTTCGGCTTAAGGATCAGTCTTCGAGGACGGCGACGGCGCGGATGGGGCTCGCTGTGCCGCCGCGGATCTTGAGGGGGAAGCCGATGAAGCGGAAGCGGCCCTTGCCGACGACGGCTTCGAGGTTCCACAGGCATTCGATGTGCGTGATGCCGCGCTCGGCGCAGGCGAGATGCGCCTTGAAGTTCGGTTCGCCTTCCGGTGCGGGGCTGACGGCCTCCACGCCGAACAAGCCGACGCCCTTATCGGCCAGCCAATGCACGGCCGACACATGCAGGCCGGGGAAATCGTGGAGATAGCCTTTGGTGCCCCAAAGGCGCGCGTTCACGCCCATGTTGATCAGCACCGTATCGCGGGGACGGATCTCCTGGCCGGATGCGGCCAGAGCTGCCTCCATCTCAGGCACGGTGATCTCGTGCTTCAAGGGAACGTGGCTCAGGTCGAGGCAGATCGCTTCGGTGTAGAACGTCTCAAGCGGCATCTCGTCGATCGAGGGCGCGTTCGGGTCAGGATTGAAGTGACGCTGCGCGTCGACGTGCGTGCCGGCGTGGTCGCTCATCGAAATGTTCAGCGCCATCGAAGAAAAGCGCGTGTCGCCAG
Source organism: Bradyrhizobiaceae bacterium (assembly GCA_947475855.1). GTDB lineage: Bacteria > Pseudomonadota > Alphaproteobacteria > Rhizobiales > Hyphomicrobiaceae > CAMDPA01. The sequence continues at coordinate 135 of CANJPN010000326.1, read as the reverse complement.
CCTGCTTCAACTCGCTGTGGTCGTACCACGTCGTCACGACGACAGGCGGATGGGTCGGATGCGAGGGCGTCCGGTGGTAGATCTCGCGGCTCAGATCGATGAGGGGCATTTTTGTTCTCGCTGAAGCACGGCTGC
>CANJPN010000325.1 GCA_947475855.1 Bradyrhizobiaceae bacterium | reverse complement strand
CCGGGCCGCTCGATCTTGATCACGCGCGCACCCAGGTCGGCGAGCTGCCGCGTTGCGAAAGGTGCTGCGATCGCATGTTCCAAGGTGAGAACGGTAATGCCGTCGAGCGGACGGATCGCTGGAGGTTGTACCGGAGCGGCCAAGTCGGGAGGAGCGGCCGTCAGAACGACCTCGGCAGGCCAAGCACATGTTCGGCAACGTAGGAAAGGATCAGATTCGTCGAAATCGGTGCAACCTGATACAGCCTAGTCTCGCGGAATTTGCGCTCGACATCGTATTCGCAGGCGAAGCCGAAGCCGCCGTGAAACTGAATGCAGGCGTTAGCGGCCTCCCAGGACGCCTTGGCGGCGAGATACTTCGCCATGTTGGCTTGCGCGCCGCAGGGCAGTTGTGCGTCGAACAGGCGGCAAGCTTCGAAACGCATCAGGTTCGCAGCCTCGATTTCGATGTAGCTCTCTGCAATCGGGAACTGCACGCCTTGGTTCTGTCCGATCGGTCGGTCGAACACGATCCGCTCCTTCGCGTAGGCCGTGACCTTGTCGACGAACCAGTAGCCGTCGCCGATGCACTCTGCTGCAATCAGCGTCCGCTCGGCATTCATCCCGTCGAGGATGTACTTGAAACCACGGCCTTCCTCGCCGATCAGGTTCTGGGCAGGAATCTCCAGGTTGTCGAAGAACAACTCGTTGGTCTCGTGGTTGACCATGTTTGCAATAGGACGAACCGTCATGCCATGCCCGATCGCCTCACGCAGATCGACGATGAAGATTGACATCCCCTCGGACTTCTTCTTCACCGCATCGAGCGGCGTGGTGCGCGTCAGAAGGATCATGAGGTCTGAATGCTGGACGCGGCTGATCCAGACTTTCTGTCCGTTGATCACATAACGGTCGCCTCGCCTTACCGCTGTCGTCTTGATGCGCGTCGTATCGGTTCCGGTCGTCGGCTCCGTGACGCCCATCGACTGCAGGCGCAATTCCCCGCTCGCGATTTTCGGCAAGTATAGCTTTTTCTGCGCATCCGAACCGTGTCGTAGCAGCGTGCCCATATTGTACATCTGTCCGTGACAGGCGCCGGAATTGCCACCCGACCGGTTTATTTCTTCCATGATCACTGACGCTTCAGTGAGCCCGAGTCCAGATCCTCCGAACTCCTCCGGGATCAACGCCGCCATCCATCCGGCTTTGGTCAACGCATCGACGAACGCTTCCGGGTAACCGCGCGTCTGGTCGATCTTGCGGTGGTAATCCGCAGGAAACTCGGCGCAAAGCGCGCGCACGGCTTCGCGGATCTCGAGATATGCGTCAGATGCGCTGCTCATGTCAGGACTGCTTTCATTTCTCCGCTTGGCGATGTTGGGTTTGCCATCCATGAACCCTTTCTGTCGCCGGTCTGACATTACCTTCCGGCATGAAGCTTCTCGAACGACCCCAACGTGAGGGTCAGGCGCTCCATGACGAATTGTACAGCTCCAGTGTCGAGGCCAGTTTCGAATTGGGCATCTGAGGCGGCGTCCGTGCGCATGAAATGCTCGAGCAGAGTCGATATGCGCCAGGGTTCTCTTTCGCGAGCCGGATCCTCGAGTAACGCCAGCACGTCAGAGCGCTTGTTGCGCTCAGCCTCAGCCTGAAGATAGGAGATGATATCTTGCTCGAAGTCGGCGAGTGCCACTACGACGCCGCCCACGCCGCACGAGCAGCCGCCACCGACGATCGCGTGAGAATTCGCCAGGCGGCTCCACAGCACCAGCAGCTGCTCGGCTGTTGCCGCGGTCTCGGCATAGGGCCTGTTTTGGGAATCAGCGATGCTCATGGGTCACCTTTCCATCACAAAGTGATTCCGCCAAAACAGGGAACGATAGTAGCTCCAGGTTCCGCGCGCTTCGCTCTCGGGCGCGGCGATCATGTCTCCCCGTCAATCTGATTTGAACACCGGCCTTCGCTTCTCCGCGAACGCCCGCTGCGCTTCCTTCGTCTCGTCGCTCGTGGCGAGCGCCACGGTTTGTGACTGCTCGTACCGGTAGCCGTCGCGCATCGGCATGTTCTCGGTCAGACCGAAGGAGCGCTTCGCCGTCCGCACGGCGAGGGGGCTTTTGGCAGCGATCTCGCGCGCGATCCCCATGGCTGTCTCGAATAGAGCTTCGGCCGGGACGCACGCCGAAACGACCCGCATGCGGTAGAGTTCGGGCCCGGAAATGCGCCGCGCAGTGTAGATCATCAACCGCGCATCGGACTCCGAAAAGTGCCGACGCACGAATGCGACGCCCCCCGCAAGGCCGACATCGACTTCGGTCATCGCGAGATAGCTGTTCTCGCTGGCGATCAGCACGTCGCAGCACAATGCAAGTACGCAGCCAGCACCGATGGCAGCGCCATTGATGGCGGCGATCACCGGCTTCTCGCAGTCCCTTACGGCATTGAAGCTCTCGCGGACGATCCTGTTGTGGCGAGGATAGGCGCCCGTCTCGTCGGCCAAGCCCGGCCGCTCCTTGAGGTCAGCGCCAGCCGAGAACGTCTTGCCCTCACCGGTGATCACCACCGCCCGGACATCTTTGCGATCGTTCAGTTGATCGAAGATCGCGATGATCTCTTCGCGGAACCGGCGATTTTGCGCGTTGACCGGCGGACGCGCCAGCGTGACGGTCGCGACGAAGTCGGCAACATCCAATCTGAAGCACTCGTAAGGTTCGGGCATGTCGGTTTCCACAGGTGCAAGCTAAAGTTCGATGAGTTGTGCCACTTTGCGCTGTTCTGTCGGCATTCGCCGAACCGAGCAAATGGCGCTCGAAAAGTCATCGCCTAGGCCAGACACTCGCAGGCAGGCAGGATCGTAAGTCCGCCTCCGCTGGGCATTGCGAGTGGTGGAGCAATACCGTCGGGTAGTGGTATTTGCTGTGCATTCAACATCATCGACACCATCGTGTAGTAGCCGATCACGCCGGTGATTTCCACCACTCCGCGCTCTCCCCAGCGCTTCGTGATCGCCGCGTGGAGGCCCGGATCGACATCGCCGGTCTGCTGCAGAGTGCGAGCAAATTCGTAGATTTCAGCTTCGGCGTCGTCCGTGAATTTCGGCGGCTGTGCCAGACGGATGGCTTCAATAGATGTTGCTGTGAGACCTGCGGCGAGGCCAGCCTCCGCATGGATCAAGAACTCGAGCTGACTATTCCAGCGCCGTCCCGTGACGATGATGGCGAGCTCATTGAGCTTCTTCGGCAGACACGTCGAGAATCTTAAGAACTCCCCCAGCCGGGACCACCGCCGCGCGAGATCTGGGCTGTGCAGAACGGCCCGCAGTGGCCCGACCAATTTCCCGCGCACGCCCGTTACGATCTCGTCGTGGATCTCTCGTTGTTCAGGCGTCATGTCGTCGATGGACGGCAGTCGGATGCGTGGCATTTGGTTCTCCGCTTGTCAGCGTGTCGTGGAAAGGCCGAGTTCACGCAGGATCGCCTCCGTATGTTCGCCAAGCAGGGGCGGGGGACGATCGAAAGTGAGAGCGGCGTTCGCGAAATTGAGTGGGCTGACCACCTGCATCACACGCCCTGCCGTTGGATGTGGAATTTCGCGCAACATGGCGCGGTGCTGCACTTGAGGCTCGTCGAAAACCTCAGGGATCGTGTTGATCGGCGAGCATGGAACGCCAGCCGCTTCGAGTGCAGCAGTCAGGGTTGAACGGTCTCGCATTGCAAACTCGGCCCGCAACAGTGGATCAAGCATCGCGTGATTGGTGACGCGCGCCGCATTGCTTGCGAAACGCTCATCCGTCGACCATTCGGGATGCCCCAGGACCTGCGCGAGTTTCGCAAACTGTCCGTCGTTACCGACGGCTAGAGCGAAGTAGCCGTCCGCACAAGGAAACACATCCTGCGGTTGGATATTCGGATGCCGATTTCCGCCGCGTTTCGGGGGATTGCCGGACAAAAGCCAGTTCGTTGCTTGATTGGCGAGGAATGCGGCTTGCACGTCGAGCATCGCCAGATCGATATAGTCGCCCTCTCCGCTCTCGTTGCGGCGCGCTAGCGCTGCGAGAACGCCAATGGTCGCATACATGCCGGTCATCAGGTCGACGATAGGAACGCCCACCTTCTGCGGGCCACCACCCGGCATGCCGTCGCGCTCACCGGTCACGCTCATCAACCCGCCCATCGCCTGGATCATGAAGTCGTAGGCGGCTGCATCCCGTTTCGGGCCAGTCTGGCCGAAACCGGTGATCGAGCAATAGATGATCCTGGGATTAGTCGCTTTAAGGCTGTCGTAGTCGAGGTGATAGCGCTTCAGTGTTCCCGCCTTGAAGTTCTCGACTACGATGTCCGAGCGATCGGCTAAAGCGCGAACGACCTCCTGGCCTTCGGGCTTGTCGAGATCTAGCGTGATGGACCGCTTCCCACGGTTGACCGACAAGTAATATCCGGCCTCCTTCGTCGCGTGCCCGTTGGCGTCCTTCAGAAACGGCGGCCCCCAAGCGCGGGTGTCGTCGCCGACGACCGGTCGCTCGACCTTGATCACGTCGGCTCCCAGATCGGCGAGGACCTGAGTGGACCACGGTCCCGCCATGATCCGGCTGAGATCGAGAACTCGAACATGCGAAAGGGGGCCCGGCATTTCAATCCTCCACGATGCCTGTGAGCAGCGGATTGACTTCCCGCAGCGCCTGATTGGGCGACTTCATGGATGCGACCGTTTGGATGCATCCGAATTGAAGGACGAGGCCGGCCTCGATGGCGAAGATCATCACTATTCGCGCGAACGGCGGGCGCGGTGAATTGTGGATCTTCATCATGGCTTTCTGCGCTCTCTACTTCAGCTTCATGTCGATACGAACCATATCCCCGCGGTAGAGCCCCTCGCCAAGGAACACGAGGCAGCCAGTCTTGTCGACCGCCGAACGATGAACGATCCCGACGGGCGCATTTAAGGGCATGTCGAGGCGTTCGGCCGTCTCCACGTCGGCCGTTCCGATGACGAGGGTCTGTCGGGCCTCTTTGATACTGAGCCCTGGTATATCAGCAATCATCTTCAATGCGGTCATGGTGTGGAGGTTGCGTTTCGGGATTCGGCTGCTAAGCCGCTCGTCAATGTAAAGCCGAGCGAGCAGGAATGGATGGCCATGGCGCGTGTGCCGTCGCATGAGCCTCCGATAGGATGGCGCCAACTTACCAATCGCATGCGGAAGCTCTGCCGGCTGCAGGCCTCGTTCGTCTTTCAGAACCTCGATGACTGCATCGTCGCGGGCTGCGAGAAGCCCGGACCAGTCGGTCGCGACCTCACACCAGATCTGTTGGCGGGGGCGCTGGCGCACAAACGTACCTTTGGCGCGATACCTCTCGATCAAATGCTCTGCTTCAAGCATGTCGAGCGCTTTGCGAACGGTGGCGCGTGCGACGCCGAGTTCGGCGGATAGCTCGTCGATCGTCGGTGTCTGTTCCCCGACGGGCCAGTCTCCGGATTCGATCCGACGAAGGAATAAGCTGGCGAGCTGAATGTAACGGGCGACGCCACTGCGATCCAGGTCGATGGCGTGCCTGGGCTTAGGTGCTTTCATTCGCGGCGCGCCAGCTTCACATTAATCTGTCTTGGCCAAGAACCCTTTGGCGATCCCGAAACACGAAAAGAACTGCTCCGCGCTAAGCGTGCCCGTGTCATCGGCTATGCCATCGATTACGATGTGACTACCGACCAGATGACTTGGCCGACCTTCTTGGCAATTTGTGTCATAATGCTGACCTATAGGTCAATAAGGAGATTGACAGCCTATGTCTCCCCCTCCTAGCCAAAGAGTGGGGACGGTCAGGATTGCCGACGTTGCTGCTGGGTGGCACATCGCTCGGCCTGTCGCGAACGAACGTGAGGGAGAGACCTGCCAGTGCAAGGCACTTCCATTGTAGAGAACTGCGAGGCGCGGCTTCTCGTCAGGCGGCAGGGACGTGGCAGACCCGTCGTCCTGCTTCCGTCGCAAGCGCGCGATTCCGACGATTACGAAGAACTTGCCACAGGCCTCGAACACGGCGGTTATCTTGTTCTTCGACCGCAGCCGCGTGGGATCGGCGACAGCACGGGGCCGCTGACCGAAATAACACTGCGCGATCTGGCTCAGGATGTGGCCAAGGTCATCGAGGTGGAGGCCGCAGGAAAGGCTGTAATCTTGGGCCATGCTTTCGGCCACTACGTAGCGCGAATGGTGGCGCACGCGTTCCCCGGCACGGTCGCCGGTATCGTCGTGGCTGCCTCGGCCGCAAAGACTTACCCTGCTCATCTGAGCAAAGCGGTGACCGAGGCCGGGGACCCGAACCTGCCGGACGAGACGCGCCTCGCCGCACTGCGCCTCGCTTTCTTTGCGCCGGGCAATGATCCAACGTGCTGGCTTCGTGGTTGGCATCCGCACATGCAAGAGGTCCAACGGGCAGCCCGTCTCGCGGTAGAGCAGGAGACTTATTGGGCCGGCGGAACCGTGCCCCTGCTTGACCTGCAAGCTGAGTTCGATCCGTTCAAGCCGCCCGAGCGACGCAACGAGATGCGTGACGATTTTGGCGAGCGCGTGAGCATTGCTTTGGTCCGCAATGCCAGCCACGCCTTGATCCCGGAGCAGCCTGCAGCGGTGGTGGGCGCGACACTTTCATGGATGCGCTCTATCGGTCACATCTGAAGTGGCCGGTCTATCGCCGCTTCGAGCAATTTCCATTCTAGCGCGTGAGGTGGCGTTCGGGTTTTGGTCTGCGTCATCAAGTGACGCGCACTTGACGGATTGATCGCGTAACGACTGCGCCATCCAATCGGCTATCGCGTTCGCCGTGCCTGTCCGAACAGGCGATATTCTCACCGTTCGCGATCCCGCGACCAGGAAGTGGCGGCCGCCGCCGGCGGAAACCGCCAGCGTCTCAATTTGGCACGTTCGAAGCCGATGTTTAACGCTTTGTTGTAAGTTTGACATTCTAATGAGTCGGCCGTGAAGTTTGGGGCGATCAGGTTGCAGTCAATGCAGGCGTCGCTGGTGGGGGGCCGGCGAGACGCATCAAGGCGAGGGTCGCAAGCAGGACGCGCCAAAGCTCTCTGAGCCACGCCAGCAGCCTGGCGAAGTTGTAACCT